>CAMWKC010000044.1 GCA_947174735.1 uncultured Porphyromonadaceae bacterium | reverse complement strand
CACATAGTCCGTAAATATGGAAACGCCCTCTTTTAGCCTCCTTAGAGAGGCTAAAAGAGGGCTTTTTATGCACAAGATTAAAAAAAGTGTGCAATAAAGTTGTAAAAATTTCGGTAATAGAAAATTTTTGACTTACTTTGCAGCCTGAAATTTAGCGAAAACAATATACAACAATTTAAATCGACTAAAATATGTCTGACATTGATTCGAGAGTAAAAGCTATCATCGTTGATAAGCTGACTGTAGACGAGAACGAAGTTACTCCCACCGCAGAGTTCAGCAAAGACCTTGGCGCTGACTCACTCGACACCGTAGAGCTGATCATGGAGTTCGAGAAGGAGTTTGGTATCACAATACCCGACGAGGACGCCGAGAAGATCGTATCTGTAGGTGACGCTATCGCCTACATCGAGGAGCATAGCAAGTAAAAACCACAACCGAAGCAATCAACCCCAAACCGAGAATATGGAATTAAAAAGAGTTGTAGTCACCGGCCTCGGTGCGCTCACTCCTATAGGCAATGACGTTGACACTGCCTGGGAGAACGCTGTCAACGGCGTGAGCGGTGCGGGTCCGATCACTCATTTCGACTCGTCGAAGTTCAAGACTCAGTTCGCTTGTGAACTGAAGGACTTTGACCCTTCGAAGCATTTCGACAGAAAAAAAGCAAGAACCCTCGATCTCTATGCCATGTACGCTCTTGTAGCTGCCAATCAGGCTATTGAGGACGCTGAACTGGAGAACGAGAACGTCAATAAAGACCGTGTTGGCGTTATCTTCGCCGCAGGTATCGGCGGTCTCCACACTTTCGAGGAGGAAGCCGGCTATTTTGCCGTAAATGGAGCGGAGCAGGGCCCTAAGTACAACCCTTTCTTCATTCCTAAGATGATTGCGGACATCGCCGCCGGTCAGATTTCGATTGACCACGGTTTCCGTGGTCCTAACTTCGCCACTGTTTCGGCGTGTGCTTCATCGAACAATGCTCTTATAGATGCCTTCAACTATATCCGCCTCGGTATGGCTGATGCCATAGTTGCCGGCGGAGCTGAAGCGGCTATCTTCCCGGCTGGTGTAGGCGGCTTCAATTCGATGAAGGCTCTGTCTACCCGTAACGATGATCCTAAAGGTGCTTCGCGTCCTTTCAGCGGCAGCCGTGATGGTTTCGTTATCGGTGAAGGTGCCGGAGCCCTGGTACTCGAGGAACTTGAGCACGCTTTGGCACGTGGCGCACACATCTATGCTGAAGTTGCAGGCGGTGGTCTGAGTGCTGATGCCTACCATATCACTGCTACCCATCCTGAAGGATTGGGCGCACGTCTGGTAATGGAGAATGCTCTCAAGGACGCCGGTATGACACCCGAAGATATAGATTATATCAACCTGCACGGTACTTCGACTCCTGTGGGCGACCGCAGCGAGGCAGCAGCTATCAAACAGGTATTCGGCGACCATGCCTACAAGATGAATCTGAGCTCTACAAAATCGATGACCGGTCATCTCTTAGGTGCTGCCGGTGCTATTGAAGCTCTGTTCAGTATTAAGGCTATCAATGACGGTATCGTACCTCCCACTATCAACCACGAGGAGGGCGATAACGATCCTGATGTAGACTACGATCTGAACTTCACCTTTAACAAAGCCCAGAAACGCGACATTAACGCCGTTCTCAGCAACACCTTCGGCTTCGGAGGCCACAACGCTTCGATTATCTTCAAGAAATACAAACCCTGATAGTAGGGATTCTTCCCTATTTTTCACCCCAAACATAAAATGGCGTCCCTGTCGCGACAGGGACGCCATTTTCATTCAGACACCAATAGATTCTATTCCCTATGAAGTAATAATTGAAATTAAAGTGAGGAGATTAATTGTGCCAGTTCATTCATCTTTAGGCAGACCTCACGAGTTAAGTCTGACTTTGGCGGAAGACCTAAGGAAATAATAACTATTCTGCCTTCACAACAGAGGTCGAAGTCATGTTTGGCAGGTTTATAACGCTCACCGAAGGCTTCTGGAACAATCAAAATTATCTTGCCACCAAGTGATTCGGCTTCAGTTCGTATTTCTTTTTCTTCCCGAGAGATAAAGGGAGACACCAGAACTGTACCTTTAGAAACGTCAGAAAGCCATTTACCCCGTTTCTTCAGCTTTTCTTCCGGAGTGAATTTCCGACTGATTCTAACGGCTTCTTTATCCGGATTACGCAAAAGGAATAGATTCCCATAAGCTTGGTAGTTGTTATTATCGATTTTAAAGTTTCTCGCTGTCCTAAAAAACTGGGGAAATTGTAATCTAATGCCCAATCTATGCGGATTTTCCCTGATATAACGAAAAAGGCCATCAAGAGAACGCTTATCATATAGCGGTTTGTCGCAATAACCCGGTTCAAAGACTGATTCATTATTAACAATTTCTCCTTTCTTCTCGGAATATTTAGCCGCTATCCTTGTTTTCAAGCTTTCAACATAAAAATCCAGATGCTTATCAGACCGGTATAGAACTTTTATAAGCAGATGAATATGGTCCGGCATCACACAAAATTGATAAAGTTTAAGAATAGGATATTCGTATGGAAGATGAAGAATTGATTTAACTATGATTTTTCCAAGTGAAGACTCCACAATTCTTACGCAGCCGGGATTACCGGGAGCAATGCGGGCATTTCCCTCAACAGAGCCGAAGCTTTCACACTTCTTAGCTTTCTTAATGATAATATGGTAAATGAACGGAGCAAAATAATCATGAGAGAAGGCTCTCCTATGATAGGAATGCTCTCCAGTCTCTTTAAAAGGCTTAATCTCTGAGGCACACATAATTAATATACTTTAGTCTGATAAAAATTCTTTTGGTTTTTTTCACCTACCGACAAACCGGCTCCACCTCCGGCCTCCTTATTCTGAAAGAATAAGAAAGCACTAAGGAAAGAATGGCCTTTCAGCTGGAAGCAGCTCCCATCTGAAAGTAGTTCCCACCTGAAAGAGGTTTGTCGAAAGGTGAGAGGGTCTGTCACGAGGTGGAGAGGGTCTGTCGAAAAGTGAGGGGTTTGAAGCGGTGTCAGAAAGGCTGGGTGTAGTTACTGCGGTCGAGGGAGCGGTAGCCGATGGCTTCAGCGATGTGAAGGCTGCGGACCTGTTCGGAGGCGTCGAGGTCGGCGATGGTACGGGCTACGCGAAGAATGCGATCGAAGGCACGGGCGCTCATGTTAAGGCGTGTCATGCGTTCTTTCAACTTGTCGAGACCGGCTTGCTCGGGCCAGGCATAGCGTCGCAGCAAACGCGGTCCCATCTGGGCATTACAGTGCACACCCGGCTCATTACTGAAACGTTGCTGCTGTAAAGCACGGGCAGCCAATACACGCTTGCGTATATCAGCACTCGATTCACCCGATACCGTAGCCGCCATATCATCGAAACCGACAGGCTGTATATCTATCTGAATATCGATACGGTCAAGCAGCGGCCCGGATATACGCCCCATGTAACGGTTTACCTGTCCAGACTGACAAGTACACTGCCGTGTAGGATGACCGTGATAACCGCAAGGACACGGATTCATACTTGCCACAAGCATGAATGACGCCGGATAATCAACTGTATATTTAGCGCGTGATATAGTTATAACCCTATCTTCAATAGGCTGTCTTAATACTTCCAGTACTTGTCGTGGAAATTCTGGCAGTTCATCTAAAAATAGGACACCGTTATGTGCTAAAGAAATCTCGCCCGGCATAGGATTGGCACCGCCACCGACAAGGGCTACGGGTGATACAGTGTGGTGCGGAGTACGGAAAGGACGCCGTGTCATTAGCATCGAACCTTTGGGCAGTTTACCGGCGACAGAATGTATTTTGGTAGTTTCCAAGGCTTCAGTAAGCGTCAGCGGTGGGAGGATAGTAGGCAGACGTTTAGCCATCATTGACTTACCGGCACCTGGAGGTCCGATAAGGAGTATGTTGTGGCCGCCGGCACACGCTACCTCAAATGCCCGCTTAACAGTATCCTGGCCACGTACTTCAGAAAAATCATTGTCAAAAAGACCTGCCTGTGCCGCAAACATGCTGCGTGTATCAATTACAGTAGGCTGAAGGTCGGAAATACCGGTAAGTACCCCTAAAGCTTCTGTCAGATTTCTGACTCCGAATACTTCTAACCTGTTTACTACCGCAGCCTCGGTTACATTCTCGTATGGTACGATAAGACGCTTGAAACCCATTTCACGTGCCTTCACCGCCATAGGGAGTGCACCTCGTATAGGAAGCACCGAGCCGTCAAGCGATAATTCACCAGCTATCATATATTCGTTAAGAGCCGGCACTTCAATAACTCCGTTGGAGGTCAGTACACCGACTGTCATGGGAAGATCAAAACAGGCACCTTCCTTTTTAATATCGGCCGGAGCGAGATTGATAAGTATACGCCGGTGAGGGAAACTCACTCCGCTGTTATTGACAGCCGATACCATACGCATCTGACTCTCTCTGACAGCCGTATCAGCCATGCCCACAATGGTGAACATGGTTCCCTTGCCCGATTCGGTTTCTATGGTTACAGGCATTGCCTCGATGCCGTGTATGGAAGCGGTAAATACTTTAGTAAGCATAACACAGAAAAGAAACTGGTGATAAGACTACTCCATAAGCTGTCTGAAGGTCTTCATCGCTAACGATATTGAATCACCTTGATAAACTATATCCCCGGCCTTATCGACCACCACAAGACACGGTAGGTAGCCTATCCCTATAGTCAGGGCTGCCGGGTCAGTTGTTCCGAGTGGCATCCAGCTGCGTGTCACGCCTTTCAGCGAATCCCTATGCAAAGGAGATATCCATGTTACCGAATCACTGTTCATACATATATCCACAATAGAGCGTGAGGCTGAATCCGGAAATTCAGTAGCCAAAGCACGTATAGAGTCCATAAGCTCCTGGCGTCTCCGAGAATTATTATTCATCCAGAAACATAGTATCGTAGCAGGGACACGTGAGGTTATAACAGTATCAAGACGTCCGCGGCCGCGCAATACCATAGACTCTACACGCGCAGCCTGTGAAACAGATGCCCCCCGCTGATCCGGACGTCCGGCTAATTGCACAAGACCGGAATGTCGTAATTCACTGTTAAGGTCTTTCCACAGTTCACGGTAAAGCTGCGGATCAGCACGACGTACAAAGGTGGTTAGCATCAGTAACAACGACAGCTTAGACTCGGGCTGTTGGCGTACAAACTTAGCAACCGCAGCATTGATACTGTCCGGACGCCCGGACTTCAATGCACTGGCGTTACTCATACGCCATGCACTCCATTCGTCGTTGATTTTATTACCTGATACTTCCCAGCCTAACTGGTTAGGCGAATCACCTTTAAGACTTATCTTATCACCACGCTCAGCATATACTACAAGCGGTTCGTGGATATGGCGGGAAGTGATGTAAACCAGCGTAGGATAACGGGTGATGCCACGTAGCGTACCTTTACCTTCACGGGCCACCATATTAGTCTCGACATAGAATCCCTGACGTGAATCGGAAGCATAATACACTACTTGAAAATCGGCGGTACCGACTCCCGAAAGGTCAAGATCCATATTGAACTCATTACGTGTGCAGGCCGCGCACATAATTAATACGGCAGCGACCACTAATTTCAGAAGCTTCATGCCGCAAAAATAAGCATTTAAATCGACACTTCGTCAAGTACAGGTACATAAGTTTTCAGGACTCTTCGTATTGAAGAGTCCTGAAAACCTTATAACTTAATTTTCATCTCAGTTTTGACGTACCACTTTGGTATGACGTACACTACCGTCACTCAGATATTCGGTCTTAATAAAAATACCGGCAGAAGGAGTAACCACGCGACAACCAGACAGTGTGGTCCACTCAGTGGATATTACTTCCGGAGAAGGCTCCACTACCTTTACAGAACTTGTATTGACCGGAAGATAACCGGATTTATTACTGTTAAGCACCGCACCGGTTTTATTGTCAATCAGCATACCAACAGCATAAAGTTCTGCATCGGGTGACAGGAAGTGCTCTCCTTTATCATTTACAATGTCAGTAAGAGCTAATTCAATATCATATTCCGGAGCAGTAGCGAAAGTAATGACAGAAGGAACGGTACCGGGTACACCCTTAGTATCCTTAAAGGAGACAACCACAAAGTTAAATGTCAGGTCTTTGATACGACGGCTGCCGTTAAGGAATATTTCCCAAAGCGGCGAATCACTTTCACCCTGTTCCGCACCGGAATAATAGTTACTCTGACCCCAGCTGTCATTGCGTAGCCCATCAGCTGCTATCGCTATAGCCATACTCATATCGGCATCTGAATATTCGCGTGCAAAATTAAGTACAGCGGAGGCACGAAGTGTTGTTCTGCTATCGTCAGTCCAGTCTATGCTGACATCTATATCAGCCGGTGAGACAACAGCTGCGGCGCTGCTCCACACTGAAGGCATTTCTGACGGATTCATACCCATAGTACGGTTAACTGTACCGTATGGATAACCCGAAACACTAACCGGAAAATCCGCATCAGGCATAACCACCATACATCCTGTCTCATAAGCCGCACTGTGATAAGCCAGTCCCACAAAGTCCGCACCGTATTTCTCAGCCATTTCTTCCATAGCTATATATCCTCTCGGGCACCATCCACAGCCAAGACCTGTGTATTCTTCTATTAGAGGACGGGTAACAGGCATAAAGGGCATTACAACCATTGTACCTGTCGCAGTCTTACGTGAGTCACCGTTCGGAGCGCCGTTAAATGTCTCAGCGGTTACTGTCAGCGTTTGAGTACCCACAGTAGAAGTAGGACCTACAGGCAGCTCAGCGACTGTACGTTCACCCGGAGCAAGCGCCTGTGCGAGAGTAAATGTGCCAGTGCCAGTGACTGAGCCTACACTCCATGAATAACCTAACTCGTTCAGATTTTCTGTACCGTAATTCACCAGAGTTACAGACACCGGAGCCTCTTCATCTTTAACTATTAAAGATTCAGCCGGTAGACCTACTGCCACATCAGTAGCTCCGCTTTCAGTCTCCAGAGTCACTATCATAGTAGAAACATAACCGGTATCGGCATGTTCGTCAGTCCATCTGAGACGTGTACGTGAAGAATGAACAAAGAAACTCTCCGGTGCTGTTCCTTCAACATAAGCTAACGGATGAGTAGAGTAATTACCTAATTCCACAACCGTGAATGAATATCCTACATAGACTCCTTCTTCAGTAAGAGTATAGGGTTCGGAAAACACTGCTGACAGCATCTGGTCAGCAACAGTAGCCTCTACCGAAGTAATATCGGGAGAATTAACCTTATTGACAAGTGTCAGTTCGGTCGAAAGCCATGCCGTCGGAACAGTAATCCAATCGTTCTGAACCGGGATATTCACTCTCATACCGGTGATTCGGCTGCCTATAAGAGTCGGATCCGTCAGGCGTATGGCACAGTCATAAGTTTCCTTCTTATTGAAACCGAAACCCATATAGGAGTCTGTATCCGGGTCAGGCATATAGGTAAACTCTACTGTAGCAGCGGAAGCTGTTACTGCAAGAGCACCCAGAATTGAGAATAATACACCTCTTTTCATGATTCCTATTCAGTAAGTTCAGTTAACCGACTTATTTTACAATGGTTTTGATAGATTTAACAGAACCGTCTGAGAACAGAATACGCTTGACGTAAACGCCGGCTTCCGGGTTACCGATACGACGTCCTGACATATCATACCACTCTTCAGCTGTAACTTCACTGTTACTCATACTTTCAACTACATTAGTTTTGTCAACGACATATACTAATTCGGAAGGATAGACATTTTCACCGTCGCGATAAAGTGTCTGAAGAGCAAGACTCTCATATCCTGTGAAATTGAAATAAATGAAATGAGTTACGTCAAAAGTACCGTAATAACCGATAGTATCCGAATTGGAAAACAAGAAAGGAATTTCCTCTGTATCATCTTCGACACCTACATATTCATCAGAATAGAAAACGAACGGCTCGTCGTCTACATAGACTTTGTAATAGAGTTTGTCTGAATCAAGTACCTGTCCGGCAGCATTTATATTCGGGAAAGTGAAATATATAGAGCCTTTGAACTCTGAGGGTTCCGAGTAAAAACCTATTATCGGATTCTGGGGAACGAAATCCGTAACAGTACCCTGCACACGCATACGGGGTGCATTATATATATCTATCACATAAAGGTCCTCATCACCACGGTTTACAACGAAAGTACCTTCGCTCTCTAAGGTTCCGGTATCAGCATCATAATCAAATGTCAGATTATCGGTCAGCACAGTCTGCATATAAGTCAGATCCCATTCCTCAAGATAGACTTCCTCCTGTACACCACCATAGAAATAACCGAAAGCATTAGCCATTTCGTCAGCACCCACATACTGGTGTGAAGGGAATATTATCTTACCATCAGACAGAGTACCTTTAATCCATGCTTCGGGAAATAGTGATGAAAACCCACTCATATAGACATCATCGTTGTCAAAACCGACATTGACAAGCTTGGCGCCGGCATAATCTTTGTCTTCAAGTTTTGCCGACAATGTCCATACTTCACTCTGCATAGAAGAAGGAGGAGTAACCAAAGTCTGTGAAAACGGTGAGAAAACCATATTCCAGTCACTGTATGCACACCATGCACCATCGTCGGCGGCCACCAGACCCATTATCATAGGGTGATCATTCATTTCACGGGTCTGCATTACCCATGATTCACCCTCTCTGTTAAATACGATTTCAGTTTCTCCCGGCTCTGCATAATAGAGTCCTTCCTGAGCTTCAGCATCTTCGAGCTCATAATGACACAGCTGAGCCACATAGACATACCGGGTACCGTCATCATCTGTATCCGAATAAATAGCCTGTGGGAGGGATATAGTCATTTTATCACCGGAAATCTGAGCTTTAAGCCATGATTTGGTATCAAGCATAGCAAACGGGTCGTATATCCAGTATGAACCGTCCTCGCCTTCGACTATAGTACAGGGCATTCCATTCGAAGAACCTTCGGCAATACCGAACATTGACATAGAATAATAATTACCTGCCTTGGATACCATTTTCTTTTCTCCGTCGGGAGTAGCGGTAACAATATCAGAAGCATCAAACTGGAATTTCCAGTCAGCCGGAGCCTGTGCTCTGGAGGCTTTATACAATGTCGAGCCAACGTGTGGTTCAGTTCTTACTGTTTCCTGAGCGACAGCAGGCAGTGTAGCGGCAGTGGCAAATACCATAGCCAGAATAGGTAGAGATGTTTTCATATCAGTTAGATTTATTGTGTGGCTGATAAAGTGTATTTTTTACCTTGAATGAAGATGATGCTTTTCGGCATTCCGAGGGCAAATTTACGTACACCCTTACAATAAATCTCTGATTATTAGCTTTCAGTGGTTCTGTTTCTTTAAAACAGAACCAAATATATGTTACAGCACAGTATTTTCCTAATTTATTTCGGAGGCATATATTTCTGAGCCGCTTTACGGTATTCGGTCGGAGTAAGTCCTGTGACGTTTTTAAAGGCTACAGAAAAAGCGGAACGGCTTTTAAATCCTACTTCCAGGCATATCGCCTCGATAGTAAGCGAAGCATTATCCACAGGATTATCGAGTCGGCGGCAGGCTTCTGCTATACGCCGTTCGGCAAGTACATTCTTGAAGGGTTTTCCGTAATATGAATTTACAGCACGTGATACGTATGTTGTATTAGAACCTAACAAGGCGCAAAGACGTGCCATCTGGAACTCAGGATCAAAAATCTCACGACTGTTTTCCATCACATCAACCACAGCTTTCACAAGCTCCGGACTTATTTTCTCCTCTTTATCCTCTCTATCATCAGGAGTGGTTTCCGCTAAATTCTTATGTGCTCCCTCAGCCGGTTCACTTTCCTCGATGGCCTGAACAGAAGTATATGGTTTTGTATTCAGATGCTTTTCATAGAGAGCCATTATATATTGACGGCGTCTACGCGAATAATAAAGGATGATAAGAAGAATAATGATCGTAAAAACCGCTATGATACAGACTGTCCAGGTTATCCATCTCATCTGTCGCTCATGATTCCGTGTGCGGTTAAGCTCGCTTTCGAAATGTTCGAGAGTTTCCTGTAACTGCATTTCTGATATCGAAATTTCATCGCTCATCGATGCTAAGCGTTCACGTATACGATAGAAATTCAACAGATGTTCGGAAGCTATTTCCGGTTTGCCATGTTCCTGTTCAAACTGGTACAGACTGTTATTATAGGCCATCTCTGACTCAAGGTCACCGCGTTTCGTTGCCTCTCCGAGTATTTCTGTCAGTAATTCTCTTGCTTTTGTAGTGTTACCTTCCGCTTCATAGGTAACAGCATCAAAATACATGGCCTGTTCTCGCAGTCTTGGCAGAATCCACTTTACATTGTGATTTGCTGTATCACGGTGTGCGAACTGAGCATGTGCTTCAGAATATTCTCCGTTGGCGTAGGCTATTAGACCACGACACACAGAGGTAAGATACACCTTCATCGGGTCAGTATCAGATACACCGGTCTTCAGATAACGTTCTATATAATGATATGTCGAGTCATTTCTCATTATATCCGGACCGCTTACCATATTATAGATACTGAAATCCATTACTTCATAATTTCCGGTCCTTTCAGCTACAGAATAAGCTTTCCTGAGATAATCAACTGCTGTTTCCAAGTCAGTACCGGGAAGAGATTTTCCTAATAATGTATTCTCTGATGAAAGTGTCACTCCCATATTCATATATACATGTGCCAACAAATCGTCAAAACCGTATTGATGACATAATTCCTCAGCTTTTCTGAGATTACGATAGGCACGTGTAAGATTACGATATACTGTAGAATAGACATGAGCCGTATTAACATAACATTTTGTAATCGCTGCCATCTGCGCTGTATCGCTTCTGACCTTATCCTCACGGTTGACAGCAACCATAAAGACCATAAGAGCAGAATCAGGTACGACAGGAGAATTAATTACATATTTAGAGCCCAGACGAAAAAGGGAGTCGGTTGTAAGAGATTCAAGTTGTTTAAGAAAATCTGTTTCCTTCTTGCTACCGAGTGAAAGATTACGTACATCTGTATTCACATAAGACGTACTGTTCCTTTCTTCTTCACCTTCTGAAGAAGAAATACAGCCCGATAATACTGCCCCGAGTATGCTCACAGCTATAATTCTAAGGATAACTGTAAATTTATCTATAAGACGTCCCACTTCGCAAAGATACAACACCGACAGCTATTTCACAAAACTTTGCTATAAAACTTCCTCTTCTTTCATCTTATTACTTTTCTATCAACAAACTACAAATAACTTTACACCTTGAGCCATTTGTCTATCCGTGGAGCAAACATATCAATATCTCGTTGTGGAAGACTAAGTCTACGGGCTTCGTTATACCAACCGTTTAAAGCTGTTTTTACATTCGTAATTATAGATTTTGCAGTTTTAGCGGATAACATATAATCCTCAGCCGATTCCAAAAGTATATTCAGGTCAGCTTCGTTGGTAGAGTTATTTATAAGCAAGCTCTGATTCTCGGTAAGTGTAGGATTAATAT
>CAMWKC010000043.1 GCA_947174735.1 uncultured Porphyromonadaceae bacterium | reverse complement strand
ATCTATAAGAATCACGATAGCGTCCTGACGGCTTTTGTCACTCGTTAAGAGTGGCCAGCGGTAGGTTTCAAACCATTTGGCTAAATATCTGCTTGTACCAATCAAATACAGGAAATTCATCTGATTAATGAAGTCTTCCTTTTTCTTGGATTGTTCAAGCCATTTTCTAATTATCGCTTCTGTATATTCGTCATCCGGTCCATACTGAGTAACAGCTTCATTTATAAGTTTTGAATTAACACTGTCCGGGATACATCTTTCAGCAACGTCAATTATACGCTGGATCTCTTTACAAGTCGTCTGAGTCAGTAGGTCCGGACGGCTAAGAAGTTTCCGGGCTTTATCATCGCGAAGAAGTTCACGGCGGCTATCAGCGTCGGTCAGCCAAAATTCAATAATTTCTGGGAAGCCTAATTTAATAAGTTCCTGATCCGATAGTTCATTAAATACCTGAAACCAGATATTCATGTATTGCTTAGGACTATAAAGTTCTTTAATGAACTTTGCCTTATCATTCATAGGTGAAGCAATCAGATCTTTCATCACTTCAATAGCATATTCGGGCTTTCCTGAAACAGCTATATAATTCAGCATCTGACGCCATATCTGAGGATTCTCAGCCATACGTAATGACTGCATGACTGTAACACGAGGTACTTTTTCCTCCGCTTCATTGAGAATGTATAAAGCTGCGTCAAGCCGTTCGTTCTGCGAAGCTTCACGGAACAGCTTACCGAAATATTCGGGACGTGCGAAGAGACGGTCGGAGACAAACCTGACTGATTCCTGAGAGATTCTTATCATATCGGGAGCCTCACGACGCAAAGTATTAAGTATGTCAAGTCCTTCACGAAGAGTATTGGCAGTGTACTCCAAATGAAGAGACTTATAGAAGTAGTCGTTCAGATAATTGTTGAGTTTATCGTAAAGTATATTACGTTCATGCTCGTTGAGTGACTTCAGATGAAGAAGCTGTACAATGCGTTCACCGGTCAGTTCACCCAGTCTCGCATTTCCATCATTGGTTATAAGTCTTCTGGCCCAATATGCTAACTCCGGATCAGACTCTTCAAGACCACCGTTAGCACAAAGCGCAATTGTATCATCACGGTCAAAAATTATACCATTGTCCGCAGACTTACGGATGTGATCAAAAAGAGAGGATTCAAGTAGATTGACAACCCGGGGAACAGGTTTTGTATAGTCAACAACAATAAAAAACTCCTCATCTATGCGGGTCGTATTCTGACTTGGCACCACAATCATATCAAGGTCTTCCGGCACACCTGTATAATACAATGTATTAGCCTGAAATTGTAAATTGCGTGTAAGATTTTCAGGAAGATGCGAGAGGGTGTACAATAAATCCGGGAGATATTTATCATCAAGACGTACCACAAGTTTCTTCGCCTCGACGGAATTATGCTCACCTGCATGTCTGTTACGATACATTGCGGTCAACAGGCCTAAAGCCACTTCTGTCAGAAAAGTATTGTTGTCATAATCAGAACGGAAAAATGAAATTTCCCCTGTAGGCAACGGCATAGGCTCGCCCACAAGAAGAGCGCGTATCTCAGTATTAGCCGGCGTAAGACGCTTATCTGCGGGGAGAAATTTGTTCTGTCTTATCATAGCCGCAAGGGCTGTAATGTCAGGCTGCTCATTAAATACAGCTAAGTGAGCGATGTAATTGGAGCCGTCACGGCGTGCCGAATCAATATCGGCAAAGAAACCATAATCACTAACCACATAAAGAGTACGTCCTACTACCCATACTTTTTTACCATTACTCAAAGTCACTTCGCGGAATGTGTATAGTGACGGATAACGGTCTTCAATTAATGGAGTAGCCAGAATATCACTCTCTGTAGCCTTCTGAGCTGTGGGCAGAGAATAATTGACCATAGCCAACTGCGCAATCTCAGCCGCCTCTTCTGAGGTAAGTCCCGGACTGTGGGTACGCAGACCGAAACCTGAAGAACCGGTATTTATAGATTTCTGAGTAGAACCCCAGATTATCTGCTCGTAAGGATATTCCTTCGGCCTGAAAGGATCGATAATAGTCATCGGGACTTATTTTTTGAGAGGAAGTGGAAAATTGAGTTTATTTAAAATCCACACTAACGGGTCAAGTACCCTGAACGGATTCAGCTCGCCTGTCAGAGTGGTGCCTTTCGGAGCATTGCCGAGGGCCGAAACCCCGAAGAAACAGACATTCTTATCAGCATCTTTCCAGTTATTGTCAATATTATTAATGAAGTCCGGTTGTCTCCATACTCTGTCAAGAATACTTTTGATACTCTTGCTGTTCATCTCGAATTCCTTGAGATTTATACCGTCAGTCATCAGATAAGGAGAATTGGTTTTCAGACCGGCTATAGAACAATCCTGAAAACGCTCATCTCCGGAAGTTATATAGTCGATTTTACTGAAGACAACTGCCATGGGCTTTGAGAACATGGCTTTGGCCTCCTCATTGCCCTCCTGAAAATGACCTAAGAGAGCTGATAGAATAGAATCGAAACCGGTATCGGCTTTCGGTTTACCGAGACGTTTACGCACTGCGTCGATATTCTCTGTGTCCACAAGATATAGAATCGCATCCGATTTGGTAAGAAATTTCACATTCTCGGCAATGTTGGCCGTCTGTCCGAAATTCTCACCTGCAGTATCATAGAATACTAAATGCATCGATTCTCCTTTAGGCGAAGTCAGAGTGAAAATCATCGGAATGCGTGAACGGAAATCGCCTACGGCAGTCTGATCGACACATCTGCTATTGTTATACAGGGGATTATAAAAATCGTTCTTATAACGGTTTTCTGTCTGTAACTCACTTTGCTCGGCCACATTCTTATACTCGAGCCCAAGTCGGCCGAGTCTGTTTACATTCCTGCGCAGTTCCTCTATCAACACCGCTATATAGTTTGACTTGCCGCTGCTTCGCGCTCCTACTATAGAAATGATTTTGCCGCCATTAAGTACCATGTCGTTAGGTATTCTGTTATGACACTTAGGGCAAAGCATCATGTAGGTTTTCTTTTTACAGTCAGGGCATACGGCTGATTTCGGTGTGCCGAATGACAGCAGTCCCCGCTTCGGCACTATAGAGCGTCCCTGAGGATTCACAGGTGTAGGTTTCCAGAAATTTTTATATTTCTCATCTTCCACTTTCTTGCAACGACATAGAAAATGTACGTTTGCGCTGTCGAATGATTCGAAACAATAGGGACATGTAACTTTACTCATGAGGTTTTGAATTTAGGGATTGTTAACTTCCGGTACAATTGTAAGCTGTGAATTTACAGAAAGCTCTACAGGTACGAGACGAAAATACAAATCGTCCCCCTTTTCAGAAGGTTCGACTGTTATCTCGGCTTTACCACTTCGCAAAGCATTAGCCTTTATAATAGCCGAGGCAGGATGATTAATAAGGTCAGCGGGCGGAAAACCATTCTGTACCAATACTTTCAGATCACAGGGAAGATCCCCTCCCGGACCCGATAAGGAGAGGACATACTTGTTCGACTTCAGAAAACCGAATCTTCTTACTTGAGTTACCTTATCGAAATTAATTATCATTGCCTTCAAAGTGAAGGACTTTTCTGTAACAGGCCCTTCGAGAAGACCTTCGGAAGTGTCAGCAACAGACTTTACAGATACATTTACAGACCCGGTACCGTCAGGAACAGGAACGTTAAAGAATCCGTTTGGTCCGGAGCGGGAAACTTTCTGACTCTGTATAGCACCGCCATCAAGACTCCATTCTACCTTCGCCTGATCAGAAGCCCCCCATTTCCATTTTAATGATATTCCGTTCTGGCTTCTGCTGATTTGAACGGAATCAAGAGCCGATACAGACGATACTTTAACTCCGTCACCTACCACACCTATATTTCCTGACACAGTAACCGGAATAAAATAGTGCAGACCGGTGAAATCCTTAGGAACAGTACAGTTATTTCCGGCCACATTAAGGCGTTCGGCAGTAAAAGTATCAATAGACACTACATCGTTACGATTGACCTTGAAGGGTTTCGAAGAGCGGTAAATGAATACCTGGCCTGTTTTAGGCGTTTCCCAGCTGAGACGGGCACGGTAATCTTCCTCACTTACCGATAAGGACACTGCCTTAGGCTGTTCCTGTGGCATCGCACGCATAGCTATAGGGTTGCCTTTTACTGTACCGCCACGGCCGTCGCTGAATATCGGGGGCAGCGTATAGTTGTAAGCTTTACCTTTTGACAGCCCGGGGTCTCGGAAAGTCGTACCGCTTGCCATAGCCGGAGTACTGCTATCACGACTTATTTCCATACCGGTCAATCCTTTTAGAGGCTGCCAGGAAAAAGTGACACTGTTCTCGTCTACATTCATAGCAATATCAGCAGGAGCAAGTTGCTGTATAATGACAGCAGGTACGGAAGTTGTGCCACAGGTAGCCGACATACGTCCGTTGACTTCCGCAAAAACTCCATAGTAATATTCAGTACCGACAGCAGGATTCGGATCATCAATAACCAGATTAGCTGTTTTGCCCACTACTTTCCCATCTTTCAGGGAAGTAGGTCGTGCTGCTTCACGGCGAACTACCGTATAGACTGCTCCCTCGATAGGGATAGCTTTCCAGCTGACCGAAACGGTTTTGTTTGTAACCTTTGCGGTAACAGCCTCAGGAGAGGGTACAGGCATTGAGTCAGCGGTTCGTTTTATTTTGGCTACCAGCTCTTTTGTTGCTGAATGTCCCGGCCATAAATCTTCTGCCTGTACTGCTAATTGTGAAGCGATATTAAGATTCTTACGGGCTACAGCACTTTCAGCATCAGAAATCAGCTGTAAAGCCCGGCGCATACCTGTAAAGGAGAAACCGCATCTTACACAACTCATATCTGCCGGTGCAGATTTCGCGCCACACTTAGGACATGTTATGTCAAGCGGCATAGAACAGTTACGGCAATGTCCGGCCTTACGGTCATTGAGCGCACCGCAGAAACGACAGGTTTTTGATGTGGCGCTAACAGAACCGTCATCATACTGCATACCGAGTTCTTGCGCCTTAGCTGCTATCAGACCTTGTGCAAGAGCCAGTTCAAGCCCGTTGCGTGTACATTCATCGAGTAATTCCTTGTACAAATCCGGTGCGATGAACTTTCTGTTTATAGAGGCCATCATGGTCATTTTCTCTCCTACAGAATCAAAGCCCGCCTCACGCAGCGCTTTGTCATAGGCTTTACGCAGATTCTGATCGGAAATGAAATCCTGAATAGCCGACATAAGATGGTGAGCTACATCTTTGGCCGGAGTACGTTGCACATCAACAGAATCAGCACGGGTCTTTGTAGTCAGTACCTGTGAGAAGCGGGCATGGTCAGCATCGGCAGGTATACCTAAAAACTGATAAATATTCAGAAGGCCGAGTTTTTTCAGATAGCTGTTGATAGCGTCCATACGTGCTTTAGGCAATGGTTTCACACCGTCGTCATGAACAGGTTTCACAACCGGACCGGAAGTTCTGACCTTAGCTCCTATAATATTCAGAATATCTTTGGCAGACAAGCCCTTGGATTTAAATTTTCTTTCTACTGCCGTTAGCGCATCAGCATCAATTTCCATAGTGCGCTTGTCTACGAATGTGTTGGCAAAATCACAGACTTCGCTTTTAAGTGCCTGAAGTATCTCATCAGCCTGAGATGCAATATAGGAAGGTTCATTCTGCACTCTGTCAATAGCCTGAGTAATGAAGTCATTGATTTCTGTGAACTGTTCAGGCGTAATCATTCTGCGGTTACGCTTTCCCGTAAGATTCGTCTGTTCTTTTTTAAGAGCAGCCACAATTTTCTTAGGGTCACGTTCCGAAGGAGAAACTTTGGAAAGAGTAAATATATTATATGCCATAGTGCAGAATAATAATTATTATTTTATGCCCATACTGAATTCCTGTGCAATAGAAGAGAACGCAGCATCAAGCTTATCTACAGATGTTAAAATACTCAGAGAATCTTTCGAAGATATTTTTTGTAAAAATTTTTTATCGGCTTTGCCGAAACCTATCGCAGCAATCTGAATACCGTCGGCTTTAGCCTTTTCGGCCTCATCTATTGCTTTGTTCTTATGATCCCATATACCATCGGTAAGTATTATGAGAATACGATTGTCTGTAGGAGCCTGCAACAACTGTCTATGACATTTCTCAATCGGTTCACACGCATTGCCATAACCGATACGGGCGGAATGAGTGTCTTTCTCAATTTCGGCCAATGCTACCATAGCTTTTTCCGGATTAGACTCAAATGTACAATAATTCATCTGTCTGTCTGAAAAACCCTGAAGCGTAATTAAAAAAGAACCTTCCGGCAACTGTCTGATAAACTCGGCAGTAGCTTTACAGGCTTTTTCAATAGCACTACGCCAGCACATTGACCCGGATTCATCAATAGTCACTATTATAGACATCGGTACGAAGTTTGAGGCTTTAGGTGCTTCGTACAGCCAGCTGAGATCGTCTTCGAGTTCAACTTTTTCTATTTGAAGCTGCCGACCTGTATCGAGCTGTCGACCCTCGACAGAAATTATACCGTTGGCATCATAGCTGTAAGCTATTTCTATCACAGTTCCGTCAGGATTATCAACATGTTCAATACCGTGAAACAGATATTTCCCGACTACAAGGCATTTATCAATATCCGTTGATTCTCCCTGCGTCAGATATACTGTCTGTATATTATCACTGCCGCGCCGTGTACGGAACTTAAGCCTGCGTCTGTCGGTGACAGGTATTTCTTTGTTTTTACGTATAATTATGGAATTAACGTACTTTGAACCGTCCGAACTTATAGCTACAGTACCGAGAGAATGGCTCATCACATCTGCTATTCTGACTCTGCCGGCCAACTGAAAACGCGGGTCTTCTTTAGAACGGCCTCCGATAGCACCGAGTGACTCACGGGCCTTCATAGAAGCTACAATCGCTGCTCCGAGAGCTACCGCCTCGTCGGCGTTAACCCCTGTAAGCGGACGTTTACCGGTCATTTCAGCAACCCATTCATATACCATCGGCATTCTGGTGGAGCCACCCACAAGCAGAGCACCGTCAAGATCATGCCATCCTAAGCCTGCTTCCGAAAGAATATTGTCGCATATAACCTGAGTGGTGTGAAGCAGAGTCTTTGTCAGCTCTTCAAATTCGGCACGTGTCACGGTATATTTACGTCGCTCACCGTTGCTGCGTACATTTATCACTGACGAACTACGGTTTGACAACTGTTTTTTCAGATTTTCCACAGCGAGTGTAAGGTCTGAGAGACCCTCCATATCCTCCTCAATATCATAACCGGTATCGGCCATAAACTTACGGGCGATATGCTTTATGAGCATATCGTCAAAGTCTTTACCGCCGAGTTCGTGATCTCCACCTGTAGCCAGTACTTTCAACTGTCCGCTTTCAATCTGAAGAACTGTAACATCGAATGTGCCGCCGCCGAGATCATAGACAAGAATACGGCTCCCCTCCTGACGGTTGATGCCATAGGTGATTGCAGCCGCAGTAGGTTCGTTGAGAATAGCTAAAACCTCAAGGCCAGCTCTTCGGCCGGCCTCTACTGTCTGGGTGCGCTGAAAATCGTTGAAATACGCCGGAACTGTTATGACAGCTTTATGTACAGGACGACCGAGTATCTCTTCGGCGCGTGCTTTAAGATGGGTAAGTAGTATTGCCGAAAGCTCCATAGCTGAGAACTCCTTACCTCCAGCCGTATAAGTATAGTCGGCCTGGCCCATGTAGCGCTTGAAAAAGAGTGCCACATCTTCTCCAAGCTGCAACATATCTTTAGCTTCTGACCCTGTTTTTACATCACAGTCAGGCGAAAACCATACTGCGGAGGGAACCAGTTTCTCACCATAGCAATCGGCCAATACGGCAGGTTTGCCATATTGGTCGATTGTAGCTACAGCAGAATAAGTGGTTCCAAGGTCAATACCTATGAAATCCATCTTTCAGTATAATTAGCGAGATTATATAAGTTTAATGCCGGTCACTTTAACCTTTTCCTGTTCTTTTTCAACTTCTGAAAGGGCATTCTGAAGCATCACCTCTATATGAGTTGATTTTCCATTGCTGGAAGCATCGGTCACATCTACACTCAGAAGACCTGACTTATCAATATTTACAACTACATCAAGCGGTGAATCGGCAGGCAGATTCGGATTAAGAGGGAGTTCCTGATCAGCCAGTTTGGTGCAAGCATCTTCCGGTACATCCACTTCGTCAGAAAGGTCTTCGTAAAGTTCGATAAGAACCTCCTCTTGATTGGCTTCTACAGTTGTAGCTGTAAATTCATAATGATGAGGCACAGCAGTATTACGCATTACTATATTTTTAATACCGCTTACAAATCTCATAGCTACGGAACGGCTCAGAACGTTCTCGATTTCGATCTTTTTCCCTGCGCGGCCTCCTATAGCTCCGAAAATGGTATTAGTTTCTGCAGCAGCTTTAGTTTCCGGATCTACTAAAGGTTCACCGGAACCATCTTCTTTCATAGCGTCACTGAAGGCAGCGAGATTAATACCATATATAGCCGCACCCTTAGCCACACTCTGATTCGGGTCACAGTATTCAATCGGCTTTCCGGGAAATTCAGCTTCGAGACGCTCTTTCACCTGTTTCATCATTGTCGAACCGCCGACAAGCAGAATCTTGTCGAAATCCTTTACTCCCTTAGCAGCCGCTTTCTCGAGAATATCTTTGGTAAAGCCCATCGTAGTATCAAGAAGGGCCTTAGTCATTTCATCAAACTTCTCGCGTGTCAGCTCAATACGCTCACCGTTGAATTTAATAATAGTCTTCTCCTTTTGAGTAAGCTGTTTTTTTGCATTCTCAGAACTGAGTTCAAGCTCACCCATCATGTCAATGTCATCGCGCACAGATGCTGAATCCCCGCCTGAGGCGGAACAATATTCAGAAATCACATGGTCTATAACTTTGTTATCCCAATCCTTACCTCCGAGCTCATGATTACCGCCGGTAACTACCATCTGGATTTTACCGTTCTCAACACGGAGCATGGTGATATCGAATGTGCCGCCGCCAAGGTCATAAACAAGTACCGTCTGAGGCTGGTCAACATTGAGGCCATAGCTGATAGCGGCAGCTGTAGGCTCATTGAGAATATCGAGTACGTTGAGACCTGCGAGTTCGCCGGCAGTTTTTGTAGCGTTACGTTCTTCCATACCGAAGTAAGCCGGACAGGTGATAACCACGTTTTTCACTTCCTCACCGAGCTGCTCGCTGGCATCTTGTGCAATCTTACGCAGAATAATAGCCGATATAGCCTCAGGAGTATATTCCTTGTCAAAAGCAAAAAATTTATAGTCTCTTTTGCCCATCTGACGCTTGATAACAGAGCAGACATTTACGGGGTCAGTAGCTAATGTCTGTTTAGCCGATTCCCCGACAGAGGCGTTATCGCCCTCTTCGAAAGCTACCACTGAAGGTGTCACCGGAGATGCCTCGGAATTGGGTACTACCTCTGGTTTACCGAAGTCGTTTACATAAGCTATACAGCTGTAGGTAGTGCCAAGGTCGATACCGAAAATCTTTCCCATGTTTATTTATGATTTTGTTATAACAGTATTCATTACCTGAAAAACTGTTGTGATAAATTTTATTTTTTAAGTTTATAAAGCTCCACTTTCTCCTGACGCAGAATAGTGCCGTTCCATGCATATCCGGGACGCAGTTTTTTTGCTATCTTACCGTCAAGTTCAGGATTGTCTGTCTCTACCGTTCGTATCACCTGATGAAGTTTACGGTCAAAGAGCGGATTTTCTCCTTCGCTTATCAATACATCAACTCCGTTGTTCTCAAGCAAATCCTCGAGATCAGACGGAATATTTTTGATAGCCTTATGAAGTTGCTCCTGAGTAAGCGTATCAAGACGCTCGAGAGTTCTGCGATAATCTTCAAGTATAGTTATCGTCTCAAGGATAAAAGGTTTGAGTAGCTTGGCATAAAGATCATCTTTATACTTTGCCATTTCCGAGTACATTCTGTCAAATAACTCTTCTTTCTGAGTTGCATACTTGAAATTTTCATTAAGACCGGCACTTAAAGTCTCGACAGCCTCAGTAAGTGAGTCTATTTTCTTTTCAAGAGAGTTGATTCTGGTATCTGAGTCGCAATTTTCAGTTTCAGAAGAACAATTTGTTTGCAGAGAGTCTTCACTGTTTTCTTCGATAATTTCATCTGTGGAGGTCAGTGTCTCGGGCTCCTCTTCCGGAATGTTATCATAGACAGATTCTATCTGTTCGGATTCAGAACTGGATTCCTGTTGAGTTTCGGACTGCTTATCAGAATGAGTCTGTGGTGAAGATTGAGCAGGTTGAAGCACGAAGTCCTCTTCTTCATCTTCAATACGATAGCTATTGAAAGGAGGGGGCATAGAAGCGTTCATAATTTAATATATCTGTATATAATTATAAATTATTCGAGTTTATATCTCAGAATCAACTTATTTTATTGAGCGTTTTTAAGTAATGGCCCACCTGATCAGAGTATATATTCTTCAGTTTTCAGAGAATAAAGTCTTAATTTAATATCAATATAAATCTCAATAGAGCCCTATGGTAAAACTCTATATAAAATTTCAAAACATCAAACTGAATACCAAAAAATGTCCGAATAATGGCAAAGTTAATTACAAATTCCTACATTATCAGCCTTATATATATTAATTAATGTTAAAACAAGAGCTTAAGGAAAATCTATTCAATTGTTTTTATAAAACATATATTACTCTTCCTATAAGTCAACGAAGACGGTAAAGCAGGCGTCTGTAGCAGGTTTTAAGCCACCAGACGAAAGCACGTTGGGCTCGACCTTTGCCAAGCCATTTTTTACGTACGGTAAGAGAAGATGGAAATGTACCGTTAAAACTGCCCTGTACGGCCGGTGCCGGTTCACACCATAAATAGTCAAGGATGCCGAGTTGCATCATATAAGTGTGATATTTATCTACAGGAATATGTATTTTGTCCCGAGCCGCTGTGTCAATAAAAGCACGACAGGCCGCTGCGTTTATGTAGAATGCTCCGGTACAGCGATCATAGGGTCCGGGATATAGAAGCTGTCCCTTACGTCGCTGACTGTAGGGTATAAACCTCAGAGGAGAACCGTCGTAGGACAGTATCGTAGGCCGAGAAGGATCACAACCGGATTTATACTCATTTAAAGAACGATTGAATATATCGCAGAAATCCTTACGCAGAGATATGTCGTCTTCAAGTATCAGGGCACCGTCCCAACCTTTATCAAGTATATAATGGTAGGCAAGAAGATGTTTGTAGCTGCATGACTGTACTCCGGGTGACGAACAGGCCATTTCTCCTTTGAATATCTTACGGCGAATATCATCGTTCATATCGCTCACATCACCATCCAGAAAAAACTCGAAATCAATACCGAGGCGTCCAAGCATATTTTCAGCATACTTACCACGTGCTTCGTATCCTTTCTTGACATGTAGTATCAGACACGGTGCCTCTATACCTTTACTCAGAGTAGTAGGCTTAACCATAAGAAATAAATATGTTTTATAAGTTACTACAGATGGGAAAGACGTTTACGGCCTTCCTCCTCACCATAATAACGGAAAAAATCGGTTTTGGTACGTTTCCAGCGGTTATGACTCCAAAGCCATAAGGCAGGCTGACGATCTATAGACTCTGCCAACATATCATAATATTTCTGGGTCAGTTTAAACTGAGGAAGTGATTTAGGATTGTCGGTCATCTTAACATAACGGCAGGTGTAATAACCTCTCTTATCACGGCTAATGTCACAGTAGAACACTAAAGAGTCGAAAATTCTTGAAAATATTTCCGGTCCTGTGAATGTCGGAGTTTCCTGATGAAGAAAGTATG
>CAMWKC010000042.1 GCA_947174735.1 uncultured Porphyromonadaceae bacterium | reverse complement strand
ACAACGGGTATGGAGCAAAAAACAGCATCGTGCACAACAGCGTCTCGAACAACAGCAACAAAAGAAATTACAACGTCAGCAACAACGCCAACAGGTACCGCAGCCTGTATTTGATTTTGCCGGGCTGCTTAGTGCTTACGGAGTACTTGAAATTATGCCAGAAGGCTTTGGCTTCCTTCGTTCATCAGACTATAATTACCTTACCAGTCCTGACGACATTTATGTATCACAGCAACAAATCAAACAATACGCTCTTAAAACAGGCGATGTCGTCGAAGCATCCATAATACCTCCTAAAGAGGGTGAGAAATATTTTCCTATGGTCGACGTGTTGTCGGTCAACGGACTTGACCCTGCAGTGGCACGCGATCGTGAGCCTTTTGAACACCTTATTCCTCTGTTTCCCGACGAAAAATTTATAATAACCAAGGGTAACCACGCTAACATTTCTACACGTGTAGTCGACATGTTTGCTCCTATAGGCAAAGGTCAGCGCGCTCTAATCGTTGCACCGCCTAAGACAGGTAAAACTATTTTACTCAAGGATATAGCCAATGCTATAGCTGACAATCATCCCGAGACATATATAATTATGCTGCTTATTGACGAGCGTCCTGAAGAGGTTACCGATATGGCTCGCAGCGTCAATGCCGAGGTTATAGCTTCAACATTTGATGAACCGGCTGAACGTCACGTTAAAATAGCAGGTATGGTACTCGAAAAGGCTAAACGTCTTGTTGAGTGCGGTCACGACGTAGTAATTATGCTTGATTCGATAACCCGTCTGGCACGTGCCTACAATACTGTATCTCCCGCATCGGGTAAAATTCTGTCCGGTGGTGTCGATGCTAATGCACTGCAACGCCCCAAACGATTCTTCGGTGCCGCACGTAACATCGAGAACGGCGGTTCACTTACCATTATAGCTACAGCTCTGACTGAGACTTCATCTAAAATGGATGAAGTTATCTTTGAGGAGTTCAAGGGTACAGGCAATATGGAGCTTCAACTTGACCGTAAGCTTTCAAATAAACGCGTATTCCCGGCAGTAGATATTACCGCTTCATCAACACGCCGCGATGACCTTCTCCTTAGTGATGAAACCCTCAACCGTATGTGGATTCTGCGTAATTATCTGTCAGATATGACTTCGGTTGAAGCAATGGAGTTTATTAAGAAACGTATGGAGATGACCCGCACTAACGAAGAACTCCTTGTGACTATGGATAAATAATTCATCTCTATTAATCATGTCTAAAAGCGAACAGAAGACCAATGCTGCCCGGTTGCTCGACCGGGCTGGCATAGCCTACGAACTTGTACCATACGAGGTGGACGAACAACACCTCGAAGCATCGCATGTGGCCGAACAGCTGGGTGAACCCATAGAACGTGTGTACAAGACACTGGTTCTGCGCGGTGACAAAACCGGCCCGATAGTGTGTGTAGTAGCCGGACATCGTGAGGTTGATCTCAAAAAAGCTGCCAAAGTATCCGGTAACAAAAAGGTGGAAATGTTGCCACTGAAAGAGCTGCAACCGCTGACCGGATACATACGCGGAGGCTGTACCGCATTAGGCATGAAGAAAAAGTTTCCTACTTATATAAGTGAAGAAGCCCTTGGATTTGACTTTATCTATGTCAGTGCCGGACGACGAGGCCTGCAACTAAAGTTGTCTCCGGCTGATCTCCTGCACACTGCCGAGGCGGAGGCGGCTGATATTTCAGCATGAACACTTTTGGCCGTAATCTACGTCTCACTACTTTCGGAGAAAGTCATGGTCCGGCCGTAGGAGGAGTGCTTGATGGATTGCCGGCCGGCCTGCGTATAGACTTCGACGAGATCGAGCGACAGGTAGCCCGACGCCGTCCCGGCCAGTCGGCTCTTACTACAGCAAGGACAGAAAGCGATATGCCCGAATGGCTGTCAGGCATAAGTCCTGAAGGTATTACCTTAGGTACTCCCATAGCTTTCATGACTCGTAATCGCGACCAACGTAGTAAGGATTATGACGCATGGGCTGATATGTGGCGTCCAAACCATGCAGATTTCACCTACGAAGCTCGTTACGGTATACGTGACCACCGCGGTGGAGGACGCGCTAGCGCTCGTGAGACGTTTGCCCGTGTTGTAGCTGCGGCTATAGTGCGCCAATGGCTCGATACCCGAGACATAAATATCGAGGCCGCTCTGTGCGGAGCAGGTAAGGAAATCGCAACCGGTGTATTCGATACTCTTATGTATCATCCCGAACTTTCTCCATGTCTCGATATTACACCTTCACAAACCGAAGCCATGTACGCCGCTATAGCCCGTGCCAAAGCCACTGGTGATAGCATCGGCGGTTCTGTAGCAGTTATTATCACTGGCTTGCCTGCAGGAGTAGGCTCACCTATCTACGCTAAACTGCATGCATGTCTGGCTGAAGCCATGATGAGTATTAATGCTGCCAAAGGTTTTGAGTACGGTTTGGGTATGGCTGCCGCTGCCGCTTCCGGGATAACTACTGCCGATATCTTCACTACTGACTCCAAGAACAACGTAGTTACCACCACAAATTATTCCGGCGGTATTCAGGGAGGTATTTCCAACGGTATGCCTATCTACTTTCGTGTAGCTTTCAAGCCTACCCCTACCGTGATGCAATCCCTTCCCACCCTCACTCGCGACCGCCAGCCTACTACTCTCCCGGCTTCCGGACGCCACGACCCCTGTGTCGCATTACGTGCTGTTCCTGTCGTCGAAGCCATGACCGTCCTCACTATAGCTGACGCTCTCCTTTCCGATACTTTTTATAGATAATAACTACACACAATCTCTACATAAATAATCAAGAATTTAAAATCTATGATTAAATAGGGGGTGTACCAAATTCCAAAATTTGGTACACCCTATTTAAATGAGTTAAAATATTAGTTTTACAATCTGATTTTTCTGTAATGACCTCGGGAAGTAAATTCGATAAATCCCTTGTCTCTCAGAAATTGAAGCTGTTGTCTGAGTTTCTCCTTAATGAAATTGTTAGCTGGATGCTTGACTTTAAGCAACTTTTCGAAAGCATATAAATCGTCTAAAGTAAATTGTTCTTTTGATATACTATCAATACATGACATCGTATCCATGAGCCAACTACGTTTAGGTAAATTATCTGTTTGTAAAGAGAGAATTCTACGATATTTATCAATTACAGAATTTTGTGGAACGACAATTCCCTTGTTAATAATAAAAATTTTACCATCCTCAGGTACACAACTGATATCTATATTACAGCCTACCCATCCTGCCCGACGAGCGTTTTCTTTCAGTGGCGGACGTCTGATTATTATTTCCGGAACAAAGAAAAATTTCGGTATAAGCATAAGATTGTTCACACAATTATTAAAATAGGTCATTACAAACAGATGAGGATTATTCATAGAGGTGATTCGTTCAATCATCGTTTTATAAGCGCCGTCCGGAATTACTTGTTGCGGTTTAGAGCTCTTGCGTTTTCTGCTTTTTAACTCAAAGTCTGATTTACATTCTCTGCAAAAGAAATCCGCAACAGGCATATTAGCTTTATACTGTAATAAAACAGGAGAACCGCATATCGGACAATACATATTATCTCCAAGCCAAGTCTCTGTAATCACTCTTGACTTCTGAGAATTATTTTTATAAGAATGTGCAATATCTAAATTAAAAATTAGATTCATATTAAAAGCTAAAGTTATATTAAATATAGGTCTAATTTTATACATGCAAATTTACTAAATTGAAGGAAAATCTCAAATTCATAATGATATGAATAAAACCTGATTATTGTTAGCTTATCTATAAAGATAACATTATTATAGTTACCTTAATATTAAGTAGGTATCAGCTACAGAAAGTATTTTTATTTTACAGATGTGATTAACAAATCTCAGATTTTTTCTACCTTTGCATACAGGAAAAATGGCATAATATGTCGAGAATATGTTCTATCCGAATGAATAGCAGACACCGACTTTCTATCTATAAAGGTAATTGAAAGACTATGAATCCTTACTATACAGATTCAGCAGAGTATCTTAGCCGTTATTTTGGTATGTGTAAGGTACAGAAACTGTCGGTCAACGCCGGCTTCAGCTGTCCTAACCGTGACGGCACTATAGGACACGGAGGATGCAGTTATTGTGATAACTTGACTTTTACGCCAGCCTATTGTTCAGCACAACATAGTGTGAGCCGGCAGCTTGAGGAAGGAAAGATATTTTTTGGACGTAAATATACTACCATGCGTTATCTGGCCTATTTCCAATCGTATACCAATACTTACGGTCGGGATACTGATACCCTGCGAACCCTGTATGAAGAAGCACTGAGAATACAGGATGTCATAGGTTTAGTAATAGGCACACGTCCTGACACACTACAGGAACAGATAATCGAAGCATTAGCTGATATAAACCGTCAATACCCGGTATTTGTTGAAATAGGTGCGGAAACTTCATCTGATGACACATTACGTCTTGTAAATCGCGGTCATACATGGGCTGATACCTGTTCAGCCGTAAGGCAAGCTTCTAAGGCAGGCCTACATGTAGGTCTGCATCTTATCATGGGTCTGCCGGGTGAAACTCCGGAACGTTCATTGCAGAGTGTAGCTGACGCATGTGAACTGCCTATTGAAAGTCTGAAATTACACCAGCTACAAATCATAAAGGGCACACCGTTACATAAACAATGGCTTAACGGAGAAATAGAAATACATTGCTATAATCTGGAGGAATATCTTGAGTTATGTGTACGCGCTGTAAGGATAGTACCTCGAAACATCGCCATAGAGCGTTTTGTAGCGCAGGCACCTCCGGATAAAGTTGTCAGTCCACAATGGGGTGTAAAAAACTATCAGTTTACCCAACGCCTACATAAGCTTTTAGATAAAGACAGACAATAGGTCAAACTCTCTGTATAGCTACAAACATACTAATATTCTTACTTCTCAATTATTTTTGATTATGATGAAATCATCACTCGCCATAGCAGCCTTGCTGTCACTGGCACCGACGATAGCGTCGGCCGACATTACTGTTAAACTACCTACAGGAGCACCTGCCGACCTCAACGTATCGCATGCACTGATAGAACGTATGATAAACGCACGTAGCGAAGCCGAGCTTAACGTGCAGTCGGCTACAGTACCTGTCAGTGGCGGTACAGCTGTAATTACTATCGATCCGGCAGGACCAAGCCGATACAGCATAGATATAGCTGAAGGAGTATCAGCCGATCTTTATGCAGCTCCCGGAGAAGATATCACAGTCGATATTACTTCACTACAGCCATTGGCTTATACTGTAAGCGGTACACCATTGATGGAAGGTATGACAGTACTTGACAGACAGGCAGGACCCATTGAACAGGAAGCTTCACAACTTATGCGCAGTGATCAGCCCGATATGCAGCGACTCAACGAATTGCAACAGCAGTATAACAATATAATGCTCGATTTCGTAAAAGCCAATACTGATTCACCGGCAGCTGTCTTCGCTATGCTAAACCTAAGTGGTGAGGATATGCTTGAGGCTGAAGCTATGCTCGGTCCCAATGCACGTGCCTCTCTCCTCTATCCTATTGCCTCGGCACAGCTCACAGCAGTACGTCAGGCAGTAGAAAAACAGCACAGACAAGAAGCATTGGCTTCTGGCACAGTAGACGCCCCGGCTTTCACCCTGCTTGACACCAAGGGACAGAAAGTATCACTGTCCGACTTTCGCGGTAAATGGGTGATACTTGACTTCTGGGGTTCATGGTGTGTATGGTGTGTTCGTGGCTTCCCTCACCTTAAGGAAACCTACGAACAGCTGAAGCCCGAACTTGAAGTAATCGGTATCGACTGTGGTGACACCGAAGAAGCATGGAAAGCAGCTGTAGAACGTTTCGAACTTCCATGGGTAAATGTCTATAAACCCGAGGCAGATCAGCTTACCGAACAATATTCGGTACAGGGCTTCCCTACCAAAGTCATCATCAATCCTGAAGGCAAGATAGTCAATATTACAACCGGCGAAGATCCGGCCTTCTACGAACGTCTGCACGAACTTATGAAACGCTAAATAATAACTCTAAGCAGCTCCGTCTTATGACACTGTGTCAGCTCCTACACAGTGCTACATAAGGCGGAGCTGCTTTTTTATGTCTAATTTTTGCATAAGTGCAATCTTAATTTTGTAACTTTGCAATCACATCGCCCCGATTCCTCAAGCCTTAACGGAACGGGGCAGAAAACCTGACACATGATTCATGATTCAAGATTCAAACTCTACTGACCACATAGACCATGAGGCCACGGTAAAGACTATAGACCCGACACAGCATATAGTGACTGTGACTCTGACTGACAAAGGGAACTGCGACGGCTGTGCGGCAGCCTCTATATGTCATCCCGGTGCCAGACGTGATGGTATAGCTGTCTATAGTCGTGATGCCGAACATTACCGTCCGGGACAACGTGTGATAGTACGTGGTACCGAGCGCATGCACCGTAGAGCCATCATGCTTGCTACTGTATTACCATGCATCTGTTTGGTAGCTGTTATGTTTATAGTATATCTGCTCACATTCAGCCAGGGAGCAGCAGCCTTGTCAGGCCTCGGCGCTATGACACTTTTCTTTGTCATACTCTATCTGGCACGTAACAGGATAGCACACGAATTTACTTTCACTATAGTGGGCAATTCCGATTGAAAAGCATAGTAAAATAATAACCAACCTTCACATCATAGTAAAACCTTAATTATTGAATTATTGATGCCACCGATTCTAACATCACTCATCGTACTTGGCGTCATCGGCCTTATAGCCGGTGTGCTGCTATATGTGGCAGCCAAGAAATTCCATGTGTACGAAGACCCCCGTATCGGTGAGGTCGAGGAACTGCTGCCCGGTGCTAACTGCGGCGGCTGTGGCCTTACAGGCTGTCATGCCTTCGCGGTACAGGCAGCTACGGCCGATACTCTCGAAGGCCTCAGCTGTACCGGCGTTGACGAAGCAGGTATGAACCGTATAGCCGAAATCGTAGGTTTGAAAGCTGCACCGGCCCGCAAACGTAAAGCCATAATCAAATGTAGCCTTTCATGCGAAGTACGCGACCCGCGTAACGTCTACGACGGTATACGTTCATGTGCTGTTGAAGCATCACTCTACCAAGGAGAATCCGACTGCGTCTACGGCTGTCTTGGCTGTGGCGACTGTGTACGTGCGTGTCCGTTCGATGCCATGTCGATAAAACCTGGCGATTCATTGCCAACCGTTGACCTGAGCAAATGTGTAGGATGCGGCAAATGCGTAGCTGCTTGTCCGCGACACTTAGTAGAACTATACGATTACGACCCGGCACGGCCTATGGTGTGGGTAGCCTGTTCTAACCGTGACCGCGGTCCCGTGGCTATGAAAGAGTGTACTGTGGCTTGTATCGGCTGCGGAATATGCAAGAAGAAATGTACACACGACGCCATAACTATCACTTCATTCCTTGCTCATATAGATTCATCTAAATGTGTTGGCTGTGGCGAGTGTATAGATCCCTGTCCGCGTCATTCGATAGCTACAAATCAGCGCAAACGTACACCAGCAGAGTCAAACTGAGCAGACTGATTTCCGAAGCCAGTTATCTTCATTTATCCCATGAAAATTATCCATGAAGACATTCCATAAGGGTGGCATACACCCAAATCCAGATAAAATCACTGCCGACATACCTACAATGCCTGTAGCGGCTCCGTCAGTATGTCGTCTGATGCTGTCACAGGCTATAGGTGCTCCGGCCAAACCGCTGGTAAAACCGGGAGACAGTGTGACAGCAGGCCAGATGGTAGCCGAGGCCGGAGGCTTCGTAAGTGCTCCCGTGCATACTCCCGTAAGCGGTACTGTCAAGAAAATAGAAGCCATACGCAATCCTCAGGGTATGTGGCAGGATGCCATAATAATTGAAACTGCTACCGGTGAACAGCCAGAAGCACAATCCGAGGAAAAGCGTCAGCACCGTACTATCGAAGAGGTAACGCCCAAAGAAATTATTGACATTGTAGGTCGTGCCGGTATCGTAGGACTTGGAGGTGCCACCTTCCCTACTCGTGTCAAACTCAGTGTACCGGCAGGTAAAAAGGCTGAAGTAATCGTTATCAACGGTGCGGAGTGTGAACCATATCTCACCTGTGATGACCGTCTGATGCAGGAAAATCCCGATGCAATAGTCAACGGTACACTGCTGATAATGAAAGCTACTGATTGTCCCCGTGCCATAATCGGTATTGAAGAAAATAAACCTCTTGCTATTGAAGCCATGCGTCATGCAGTACGCGATATACCTTCAATAACAGTTGAAGTATTAGTCAAGAAATACCCACAAGGCAGTGAGAAACAACTTATCGAAGCCACCACAGGCCGTGTTGTACCCGCAGGAGGTCTGCCCATAGATGCCGGTGCTATAGTTGACAACGTAGCCACAGCTGCCGCCATATCCGATGCTGTATTGCTCGATCTGCCTCTGACTTCACGTATAGTAACCGTTACAGGTCCGACTCTCAAAAAACCCGGTAATTTTCTCGTACCTCTCGGAACACCCATAAGCGCCCTTATAGAATTGGCCGGCGGACTTCCCGAAGATACAGGCAAGGTAATAGGCGGAGGTCCGATGATGGGCCGAGCTATGTGCGATCTCGAAGCGCCTACCACCAAAGGATTAAGCGGTGTGCTGATACTTCCGCACGACATGAGTATACGTGCTCAGGCCGGTCCGTGCATACGATGTGCGCGCTGTGTATCAGTATGTCCTATGGGCCTTGAGCCCTATCTTCTCATGACCCTTGGTGAACTGGGTCGTTGGGAAGAGGCAAAAGCACGCGGTGCCGCCAACTGTCTGGAATGCGGTTGCTGTTCGTACACTTGTCCCGCTTCACGTCCGCTGCTTGACTACATACGTCTTGACAAAATGGAAATACGCAAACTATAACCCATACCCCTTATGGACAACAAATTAATAGTCTCACTCTCACCCCACATACATACTGCCGACACCACAGCACGAGCCATGTGGCATGTAGTGATAGCGCTTATTCCGGCCTTTATCATGGCGGTAGTGACATTTGGCTTGCCGGCTTTATGGGTCACACTTATAAGTCTGGCTACATGTCTGCTTACGGAATGGTTTATAAACCGTTTCATGCTGCATCGTCCTTTCACACTGTCTAACGGCTCAGCCTTTATCACAGGTCTGCTGTTAGCTTTTAATCTGCCAAGTATACTCCCGTGGTGGATGGTAATCATTGGCGGTATAGTAGCTATCGGCATCGGCAAGATGAGCTTCGGCGGTCTGGGGTGTAATATCTGGAATCCTGCCCTTGTAGGACGTGTGTTCCTGTTACTGTCTTTTCCGGCTGCAATGACCACATGGCCTGTTGACGTACCCACTGCATTCGGTGCTGCCGATGCGTCGGCTGATGCATGGTCAGGCGCCACAATGCTTCATCAGCTGAAATGGGCCGGACATACTGTGGATGTATCTGAAGTCAATTTCCTTGATATGGCTGTCGGCCACATGAACGGTTCACTCGGAGAAGTCGGAGGTATCGCCATACTTATCGGTTTGGCTTATCTTCTGATGATGCGTATAGTAACCTGGCACATACCTGTATCGATGCTTGCTTCAGCCGCTCTTTTCTCATGGATATTCGGAGGTAATCCCCTGCTCGACATTTTTGCCGGAGGCATGTTGCTCGGTGCAGCTTTCATGGCTACAGACTATGTAACCTCACCGATGACTCCTAAAGGACAGCTTATCTACGGAGCCATGATAGGCCTCATAACTATGATAATACGTCGTTTCGGAGCTTATCCAGAAGGTGTGTCGTTCGCTATCCTGCTGATGAACAGCTTCACTCCCCTTATCAATATCTACTGTCGTCCGGCTATATTCGGAGCACGTGAGCGTAAAGCTATGGAAAGGAGGGTCGCACAATGAAGAAACTTGCGTCTACACTCCCCAATATGCTTATCTCCTTAGGTACAATCACTATAGCTGCGGGAGCCCTGCTCGGCTGGGTTTATACAGTGACTAAAGAACCTATCGAGCAACAGGCTATGCAACAGCAGGTAGCGGCAATTAGTGCCGTAGCACCGAAATTTGACAATAATCCTGAGACTGACCGCTGGGAAACTGAAGTAAACGGCGTACCTGTGACTGTCTATCCAGCCATGATGGGTGACCGTCTTGTAGGAGCCGCAGTAAAAGCTGCTTCATTCAACGGTTTCGCCGGTGAAATCGTAGTAATGTGCGGTTTTGATGCAGACGGCACAGTACGTGACTATCAGGTACTCTCTCAGGCGGAAACACCGGGCCTCGGTAGCAAAATGCAGGAATGGTTCCGTGACCCGGCCGGGGCCCGCAGTGTAATAGGTAAAAACCCTGCCTCGACATCTTTCTACGTCAGCAAAGATACAGGTGGCGAAATAGATGCTATCACTGCTGCCACAATATCATCGCGTGCCTTCCTTGAAATAATGCGTACAGCCTTTGAGTCTTATCGTCAGTATGCTTCAACACACGGACTTGATATGGCCACAGCTTCAGGTTCCGATGCTAACAGCGGTGCCTCACAGCAGAATAAGGACACCGAAAAGGTAAAAGAGGAAAAAAAGACTGAAATATCCGATGCCAATAGCGGTGCTTCAGAACATCATGGTGATAAGGACCACAAAGAAGGGAAGCACAAAAAGAAAAAGGATAAATTACATTATCGTGAATCCCATCGTAATGAAAACAGATAACCTAACTTCTGTATCACATGGAAAAATACTGGAAAATATTCTATAACGGCATCATACCGGGTAACCCGGTGTTTGTGCTTCTTCTGGGCATGTGTGCCACCCTCGGCACTACCTCATCGGCTATGAACGGCTTAATGATGGGGGTGGCTACCGCTGCAGTGCTTGTTTGTTCCAATCTGGTAATATCGCTCATCAAAAATCTCGTACCGGACAAAGTGCGTATACCAGCCTTTATAGTTGTTATAGCTACTTTCGTGACCGTATTACAGTTAGTAGTTAATGCGTGGATGCCTGCCCTGAATGCCTCGTTAGGTATCTTCATACCTCTTATTGTTGTTAACTGTATATTGCTCGGACGTGCCGAAGCTTTCGCAAGCAAGAACGGTATTGTGGCATCTCTCCTTGATGGTCTCGGAGCAGGTATAGGTTTCACATTTGCCTTAGTTCTGTTAGGTGCTTCACGAGAACTATTAGGAACAGGACGTCTTTTCGGCGCTACAATATATCCTGAGGACTATGGTATGCTGTTGTTTGTGCTGGCACCGGGAGCTTTTATCGCCTTAGGCTATCTTATAGCCATAGTCAATAAGATACGCAAAGTATCATGAGTAATAGGTAAACCTGTTTAAAATTAAAATCATTATGCTGGCATATCTATCTATTATAGTCACGGCGATATTTATCAATAATATCGTCTTTGCTCAGTTTTTAGGAATATGTCCCTTCTTAGGGGTATCGAAAAAAATATCATCGGCCTTAGGTATGGGTGCAGCAGTTACGTTTGTAATCACATTAGCCACAGTAGTGGCATGGCTGCTTCAGACATACGTACTCAATCCGCTCGGACTACAGTTTCTGCAAACTATAGTTTTCATCTTAGTTATAGCCTTCCTCGTGCAGCTGCTTGAAATAGTGATGAAGAAGATCACTCCGGCTCTCTATCAGGCACTCGGTGTGTTTCTGCCCCTTATTACTACTAACTGTGCTGTGTTAGGTGTGGCTATTCTGGTAATACAGAAAAACTTTAACCTTCTTGAATCAGTAGTCTACGGTCTGTCAACTTCCATAGGTTTCACTCTCGCCCTATGGGTATTTGCAGGCATACGTGAACAGCTTGATCTTACTATCGCCATGCCTCGCGGTATGCGCGGAATACCTATCGCACTCATCTGCGCAGGTGTATTGGCTATGGCATTTATGGGCTTTTCAGGTATCAAAATAGGCTAAAGCAACACGTAATATACCTATAGGCCATAGAAAATACAAAATCTATAAGTAAAAAAAGCTGTAAAAATATG
>CAMWKC010000041.1 GCA_947174735.1 uncultured Porphyromonadaceae bacterium | reverse complement strand
CTATAATCTCTCTTACACTTTTTTCGCCTTCGACTACATAAAGTTTATATCGTTGTCGCATTTTACGTTGCGACAACGAAGAAATCAAAGTTTGTTTGGTTTTCGAGAGTTTATCCATATTATAGTTCGACCCTATCTATCATTACTATATTTATCAGATTTGTAGTGATAGAGATATGATACAAAATTATTTTTCAAATTTACAAATTAATTTGTAAATTTGCATGAAATAATATCATGTTTTTAACAAAAACAACTGAAATTATGATATGGTCCTGTTAAACGTGTATCTGCCTAGATTTTAAAATGTATAACTGTTTTTTAGTCCAGACAGAAACAATTAAGTCATGTTTTATACAGCCTATCCTATCATTAAAATCAATATCATTTATATTCTCACTACCGATGAAATATATAGGTGCACATGTGAGTACTTTAGGAGGTGTGTCTAATGCCCCATTAGAAGCTGCTGCTATCGGAGCAAAAGCTTTTGCACTGTTTACAGGCAGTTCTTCACGCTGGACCTCAAAAGAAATATCAGATATAGAAGCTGAACAATTTAAAAATAATTGTAAAGTAAATGGTTATACACCAGAAGTTATATTACTTCATGATAATTTTCTTATTAATTTAGGTAGTCCCGATTCTCAGAAGCTTAATCTATCTAGAAAATCTTTTTTAGATGAAATGCGCAGATGTGAGCAATTAGGTCTAATAATGTTGAATTTTCATCCTGGTAGCCATCTTAATGCTATTGAACCTGATGATTGTTTAAAACGTATAGCTGAATCAATTAATTTAACTCTTGATAAAACAAAAGGTGTTTGTGCTGTACTTGAAAATGTTGCAGGACAAGGAACTAATCTCGGCTATAATTTTGAGCAATTAGCTTATATAATAAATCTTATTGATGATAAGACTAGAATTGGAGTATGTATTGACACATGCCATGCATTTTCTGCTGGTTTTAATTTAGCTGATGGCGAGGGTTATAATAGAACTTGGAGTGATTTTGATACTATAATAGGTAAACATTATCTTAAAGCTTTACATCTTAATGATAGTAAAAAACCATTTAACTCAAGAATTGACCGTCACGAAAGTATAGGTCAAGGTACCTTGGGAAATGAGTTCTTTAAACGATTGATTAATGATAACCGATTTGATAATATACCAATTATATTGGAAACTCCTGATGAACTTAAATGGCCAGAAGAAATAAAATGGTTATATTCTCTACAAAATAAGTAAATAAACGACAATTAGAAGTCTAATACATAATTATATGATATGAAAGTTAAACCTGATTTAAGTTTTTGGAAACTATGGAACTTAAGTTTTGGATTTTTCGGAGTCCAGATTGCTTATGCTCTCCAAAGTGCCAATGTGTCACGCATCTTTACTACTATAGGTGCTGACCCACATGATTTAAGTTACTTTTGGATATTACCACCGTTAATGGGTTTGCTTGTACAACCTATTGTTGGTATGGCAAGTGACAGAACATGGAATCGTTTTGGAAGACGACTCCCCTATCTTATTTTAGGAGCGACTATTGCAGTAATAGTCATGTGCTTACTCCCAAATGCTGGAAGTTTTCACTTTACTGTTTCAAGTGCTATCTTGTTTGGCATCATAGCTCTTATGATGCTTGACACTTCTATCAATATGGCAATGCAGCCATTTAAAATGTTGGTTGGAGATATGGTCAATGAGAAACAGAAAGGATTAGCTTACTCTATTCAGAGCTTTTTATGTAATGCTGGTTCTGTTGTCGGATATATATTTCCTATCTGCTTAGGTTGGTTTGGAATGGTCAATACTGCTCCTACTGGTGTTGTACCACCAACAGTTATATGGTCGTTCTATATCGGTGCAGCTATACTGCTTATATGTGTAGTTTATTCTCTGATAAAAATTAAAGAGTGGCCTCCTCATATTTATAACGAATATAACGGAAACGGTAGCCAAAATACAGAGACTACTAAATCACCTAATGTTATTAAACTTCTTGCCAAAGCACCGACTACATTCTGGACGGTGGGAATTGTACAGTTCTTCTGTTGGTTTGCTTTTCTCTTTCTTTGGACTTATGCTACTAATACAGTAGCTTTTAAGGCTTTCAATACTCCAGCTATAGAAAGTGTTACAGGTATTGAATGTAACGGACAGACTATAGAGGGTAAAAATATTGTTCTTAATAACAAAACATTGATTGTTTCACATGGAACAGCATTAGTCAGCGGTGTAGAGCTTAACGGTAGTTTCTCGCCTGCTTCAGAAGTCATTATTAATGGTAATGATACATTAGTAAAGAATAGTGAAATAGTCAAGAATGAGCTTGGGGAACCTAAAGCAAGTTTTAATGAAACTCTATCAAATTGTTCTGATGTAATAGTTAATGGTATTTCCATGGGCAAGATAGACAAGATGAATATCGTCAATTATCTCTCACATATATCAGGAAATATAACTTTGTCTTCAGCTGCTATAGTAGTTACACAGCCTGATGGCACATTAGAACTTGAAGATGCCAAAATCTATACTATTCAAGATGCGACCAAAGCAAACTATATTTCTAAGACTGTTCTGAACGCAGCTTCTCCACAATATAATGATGCCGGTAATTGGGTAGGATTACTCTATGCAATACAAGCTTTAGGTTCTGTAGCTTGGGCTATAGTCTTACCACGTTTTAAGAGTAGAAAATTCTCTTATTCGTTAAGTTTACTTCTTGGAGGTATTGGTTTTATATTGATGTCCTTCTTCACCAATCAGTATCTTCTCTTTATTGCTTTTATCCTGATCGGGTGTGCATGGGCAGCTATGTTAGCATGGCCCTTTACCATACTGACAAATTCTCTTACTGGTGGAAACATCGGTGCATATCTTGGTTTATTCAATTGTACTATTTGTATCCCACAGATTATTGCAGCGCTGGCAGGTGGTTGGATTCTTTCTTTGATAAGTGTTCCAGGTAAACTTGCTCCAGAATATTGGATGATGACAGTTGCAGGTATCTCTATAATAATTGGGTCTGTCTGTGTTTCCTTTATTAAAGAAGGGAAAGGACATAATCAACCTGTCGAGACTCCCGTAGAATCCGAAACATTATAAATTTTGTTAAATGCTTAATATGGTGTCCGCTCATTATGAGCGGACACCATATTAAGCATTTAACATCTGCCATTTACTAAAGGAATAAATGCGTCCGGATAATGTTCTAACATATAATGTTCTGGAGTCCCGACAATTGTAATAATATCAAATCTATATTCAAAATCCTCTTTCTGATATCGTAAATAAATATCAGCGGCTTTAATCATTTTCTTTCTTTTATTAATATCTACGGCTTCTAAGGCCTCTTCTGAAGTCTGTCTGGCCTTGACTTCTGCAAAGATTAAAATATTATCACGTTGAAGAATCAAATCAATTTCAAAGCTATTACCTAATCTCCAATTTCGTTCCTTAATTACGTATCCTTCTTTAAGACAATATTCATATGCAACATCTTCAGCTTTTTGTCCCCAGTCTCTGCTAAAATTACCCATATTTATAAGGTTTTAACAGCCTTAAAAGACATATCAAGGCCTTTAGTACTATGGGTTAAGGCGCCAACAGATATAAAATCTACTCCTGCCAAACCGTAGTCTCTGAGATTAGAAAGTGTTATACCTCCTGAAGATTCTGTTTCATAAATACCGTTTACCAATAAAACAGCTTCACGTGTAAGATCAGGAGTAAAATTATCAAACATTATACGATCTATGCCTCCTATCTCTAATACTTTATGTATATCTTCAAGATTGCGTACTTCCACTTCAATCTTAAGATGATCTTTACCTATAGATCTTCTATATTCTTGAGCACGTTTTATAGCTTTATCGATCCCACCGGCAAAATCAATATGATTGTCTTTTATAAGAATCATGTCGTAAAGTCCGATACGATGATTCTTTCCTCCACCTAAAACAACAGCTTCTTTCTCTAGCATTCTCATACCAGGTGTAGTTTTTCTTGTATCAAGGACCTTAGTTTTCAATCCTTCTAATTCCTTTTGATAGTGATTAGTAATAGTTGCAACACCGCTCATACGTTGCATTATATTAAGTAATGTACGTTCAGCCATAAGTAGTGCTCTTATATTGCCCTTTGCTTTAAAGACAATATCTCCGGGGTGTACTAAAGAACCGTCTTCTGCATAAACTTCTACTATAATATTTGGATCTAAACGTTTTAATATATCGCAAGCTATTTTGATTCCTGCTACAATGCCTTTTTCTTTAATAAGAAGCTGTGCCTCACCTTTAGCATCAGCCGGTATAGTTGATAATGTGGTATGATCACCATCGCCGATATCTTCTGCAAATGCCAGTTCAATCAGTTGTTCAATCAGTTGTTCTTTGGTTTTCATATTATTATTTATTAATTTTGTACAAAGTTAATAAATAATATGGAAATAGTTTTAATAGTGGTTGGTAAAACTACCTCAACTTACCTTATACAAGGTATAGAAATGTATCTTAAACGGTTAAGGTATTATATACCTTTTAAGATACAGATTATACCTGACTTAAAGAAAAATAAGAAAATCACAGAAGAAATTCAGAAAATTATAGAGGGTAATGAGATTTTATCAAATATTACCAATCAAGATTATGTTATATTACTTGATGAGAATGGTAAACAACTTACCTCTATAGAATTTTCTGAATTGTTACAACGTATTATGCTATCTGGAATAAAACGTTTGGTATTTGTGATAGGTGGTCCTTATGGCTTTTCGCAAGATATATATAAAAGAGCCACTCAGCTTATTTCTCTTTCTAAAATGACTTTCAACCATGAAATGGTGAGATTATTTTTTATAGAACAGTTATATCGAGGATTGACAATTCTTAAAGGGGAGCCTTATCATCATAAGTAAAGTTTTATAAAATTTTATTATGTTTTGACAGACGTCCTATAAATGTCATACTCATTAGTGAAAGCATTACAATACCCCATATAGTTATCGTATTTATAAGAATACGGTTATTATCATGAAAAAATGTCATAGGGGTGATAGAAGAATCCAACTGCATAAAATCATCAGTTTCTAATGCTTTTAGTGTACTTTTCCATACTATCATACCTTGTCTTATAAAAACTATTGCAGGGTTACCCCGAGCTAATATTTTAATATCAGTATCTTCTGCTTTAAATATAGGATAATTAGGTATAGCTATATCAGTCCATGTTTCTATACTGCTTTCAGTACCACTAACAATAGCAGTAACATCAATATTTTTTTCAGAAGCCCAGTCAAATAAAGAGTTCAATTGCCAGCCTGTAGATAAAGATATAGTTGTAAGATCTGGTATAAGTATGAGTAATTGATCGTTTTCGGTTTCCAAGATTTCATCAGTTACATCCTCCTCAGTGTCAGTAGACCAAATTCGAAATTGTTTATCATCAGATTCCTTATCTTTATTATTAACGACTCTACTTACGAAAATCCATCCGCTATCTTCAGAAGGTAGTATATCATCTTCACTAAAGAGACGTTCTATATTATCTTTTTTATAAATAAAACTGACTGTAGATTCTTCTCCGTTTTCATTATTACTATTAAGCTTAGTTCCGATAGGATACGCTCTAAAATCTATTAATGGTTGATAATAATATCCTACTACATTTATAAAACCTATTAATGCAAACGACGCAAGAAAACATAACCATTGTAAAGCTGGAGCAATTAGGCTTATAGTGTTTTGATTAAACTTAAACAACCATACTAGACATACTGTTATTATAAGATTCTTCTCAAAAGTTGTCCAATTTGAGATTACAAAGGCTTCTCCGAAACAACCACAATCACTAACTGGATTTTCTATAGCAATCCAAAAAGATAAAGGTAACATAAAAGCCATTATAATAATAGCTGCCACTATAGTGCCACGACGGAAACAGCCCAACAGAATAAATAATCCAATAAGAAATTCACATACACATAGTGAAAATACAAATATTAAAATCAAATTAGGCCAAAGTTGAAGCTCCAATACATTGAGATAGTCATTAACTTTATAAATAGTGCCCCAAGGATCAATAGATTTTGAAAAGCCAGAAATAACAAATATAGTTCCGACTATAATGCGGCATATCCACGTAATGACAGATTGTAAAGAGGAAGACGGAATTTTCATAGTTTCTGTATCCTATTCTCCTTTATCTTTAGATACCTGCTCATTTAGCTTAATAAGAGCAAAAAGCGCATAATTAACTATATCCATGTAGTTAGCATCAACACCTTCACTGACAATGGTTTTTCCATGATTAGATTCTATTTCTTTTGTACGGAGAAGCTTTTGAAGAATAATGTCAGTAAAACTACTTATACGCATGTGACGCCAAGCTTCGTCATAGTCATGATTTTTAGCCTCAAGAAGATTTAATATTCGATTTGTATATTTATCATATAGAGTTAATGCCAAAGAAGATTTAAGGTCTATATCTTCCATTATTGAAGATTGTAGATTGAGTTCCAGTATTATAAGGGCAATGATACAATAATTTATAATAGCTTGATATTCGCTTGATATACTTTCCTGAATTTTAAACTCTCCTTTTTCCTCAAAACTTCGAATTCTACGGGCTTTAATATATATCTGATCAGTTACACTTGAAGGTCTCATTATACGCCATGAAGTACCATAGTCCTGAAGTTTCTTTGAGAAAATATCTCTACATTTAATAAGCTCGTTTTTTACTTCCTTTTGAGTATTAATTTTAGTTTCCATTATTTTATCAGAATATATTAATTATATATTTATTGTATAAATATACTTATAGTATATTTATCATTGCATTTAGAGATGACTAAAGGTGATGTAACAAATTCAGTTGCTTCTTCTTCACAACTGAAACTTGTTATATTAAATGCTTCGATTCGTTGATTATAATTGCATAACTTAAATGAATGTTTATAATAGACTGTTAACTTAGAGAGGCTCCTTAATTCTTTTATCCTATTTCCTCTACTATCTAATAATATTAGATGTCGTGTCAACAGGTGTTTTTGGTTTAACATTTAATTTATGATTTAATGTATTTTGAATATTAAATTTTCGGCGATATTCTAACGAATCAAACGGAGAATATTGTAAGCTTATACTATCTATATATATAGGAAATACAGAGTTATCAGATATTACTATTTGACCGAATAGACGGATAGGTACTGATGCGGTATCTGTCTGGAGAGATAGTTCAAGTTTGGATCTTGAACTATTGGTATTAGTAATATATCTTATATGACCATCGTTATATTCTACTCCAAGAAGTAAATAATATTGAGGAGTCTGTTGCATACGTAGAGACCAAGTAATATTATCACCTTTTTCTATTTCGGGATTGTTAATATTGAATGTAAGAATCTCGTTACCTATTGATGATAATACTATATTAGGACTTGTAATCCATAAGTCATTATTACTCCGTTTATTCTCTTTTTCCTGGTCAACTATTATTTGTTTCTTCTTATTTTCAATTGACACTTTAACTTTTTCAAGCACTTTCTCATACTCATCAACATTTCTACCGTACCAAGCTAAAGTACTATCAAATTCTACTTGACTTACATTATGTTGTTTTAGAATTCCCCATGCAAGTCTAATACGCGCTGAATCACGTATTGACGAAGAATGCTGGTCCGAGTAAGAAGCTGCTATTTGTAGATCACTTAACAACTCAACTGTCTGATTTTCATTTAATACTTCTTTAGGAAGTTTAGAACAATTATTCAGTATCATAATAGTTCCTATACTTAACATCAATTTAAAGAAAAATATATTTAATTTCATGTACAGTTTTTATGAGTCGGTATTGACATGCTCAGTTTTTTTCTTTCCTAGCGAATTAAATGCTAAAGCGGCATCTTTATTATAGAAACATATCAAAAGTACCACACCAATACAAATTGCTGCATCTGCAAGGTTAAAGATATATTGAAAGAATTCGAATGTTTTTCCACCTAAAATAGGAAACCAAGCAGGCCATTCTATTTCAAAAATAGGGAAATAAAGCATATCTACTACTCTTCCTTCAAACCATGAAGCATATCCACCCCCTGGAGGTAGAAATGTAGCTATCTCGGGTGGTAAAGGATTATTAAAAAGTTTACCATAGAATACACAGTCAAAAATATTACCTGCTGCTCCGGCAGTTATCAAAGCGGCTGCTATAAAGAATCCTGTATGTAATTTTATATTTTTTATACGCCATAACATCCAAATAAAAAATGCTATAGCGCCAATACGGCCTATGGTTAGAGCTAATTTACTCCAAAGCTCAATTCCAAAAGCCATACCATTATTTTCAATAAATTTTAGTTGCCACCAAGAAGTTATCTCGACGCTCTCGCCGAGATAAAAATTAGTTTTGACCCATATTTTTAATGTTTGGTCACAAACTATTACAAGCAGTATTATAAAGGTTACCAGCCACCCGGGAGTAATCCCGTGGTGGTGGTAAACTTTAATTTGATTGTTAATCTCCAAATTATGATATATTAAAGGTTCAAGGATTTTACCTCAACTTATTTTATTCACAATAATTCCAATCTTTGCACCGTCTATATCTATCACTTTACTCTCCTCCACTTCATTGATGATGTTGAGGTTATCAGCAAGAACCTGTGAAGCTATATACTGGCCATAATTGTCTATTGCTGCCTTTACAAGGGGATGATCAGAGAATATTACGTTTACTCGATCTGTTATCTCAAATCCCTGTTCCTTACGGAGGTTCTGAATACGATTTATAAGTTCTCGAGCCATTCCTTCATTGCGGAGATTCTCTGTTACTGTAACATCTAAAGCTACTGTAATATTACCATCATTAGCTACCAGCCAACCTTCAATATCTTCTGGTACTATTTCAACATCTTCTATACTTATTGTAGGAGTATCAGGAAGATTTTGGAATGTAAAACTGGCATCTTTCTCTAATTTTGCTATATCCTGCTGCGTCATATTTGATACAGCCTGACCTAAGGATTTCATAGCCTTACCAAAGCGTGGACCAAGTTTTTTGAAGTCAGCTTTAACTTTCTTTACAAGTCCACTGTCTTCATTATCAACAATCTTCATCTCCTTAACATTCACTTCAGCCAAAACCAAATCTTTAACTGCTTCTATATTTTTACGGTTTTGTTCATCTGTTACCGGTACAAGTATAGTCTGTAAGGGCTGGCGTACTTTTAGATTTTCTTTTCTGCGCAACGCCAGAATATTAGAAGTAAGTATCTGTGCAATGTGCATTCTCTCCTCTAATTCTTTGTCAATATTATTATCGTTAGAGACAGGAAAGGATGCTAAATGCACAGAAATTCCTCCATTTTTCCGCTCAGTATCATAAGTAAGATCTCTATAGAGCTGATCGGAATAGAATGGTGCAAAAGGTGCCATTAACAGAGCTATAGTCTTTAAACAAGTATAAAGTGTCTGATAAGCAGCCAGTTTATCCGAAGTCATATTTCCAGTCCAGAAACGTTTTCGATTAAGACGCACATACCAATTAGACAGATTATCTGTTACAAATTCTTCAATCGCTCTTGCTGCTTTAGTAGGTTCAAAATCATCAAGTGCAGTAGTTACTTCCTTTATAAGAGTATTGAGCAACGAAAGAATCCAACGGTCTATCTCAGGACGATCAGCTACAGGGATATCAGGTTCTATTCCTTTAAAATCATCTACATTTGCGTAGAGGGCAAAGAATTTATATGTGTTGAAAAGGGTCGCAAACAGTTTACGGCTAACTTCACTTACACCTTCTTCATCATATTTGAGATTATCCCATGGCTGAGAATTGGAAATCATATACCATCTTACAGCATCACTACCAAAGCGTTCAAGATTGTCAAATGGATCGATAGCATTACCAAGACGTTTAGACATTTTATTGCCATTTTTATCCAATACAAGTCCATTTGATATAACTGCTTTGAAGGCTACCGAATCGAATATCATTCCACCTAATGCGTGTAGTGTAAAGAACCATCCTCTTGTCTGATCTACTCCCTCTGCAATAAAGTCAGCAGGATAAACCTTTTTAGAATCAAGTAACTCTTTATTTTCAAAAGGATAATGTATCTGGGCGTAAGGCATAGCACCTGAATCAAACCACACATCAATAAGATCAGTTTCCCTATACATAGGCTTACCGGTTGGCGATACAAGCACAATTTCATCAACATAGGGACGGTGCATATCAATAAGCTCGTAATTAGCTTTACTGTAGTCACCCGGTTTAAATCCTTTTTTTGCAAGAGGATTTTCCTCCATTACACCCGCAGTTACAGCTTTGTCTATCTCATTATACAGAGTGGTATAACTGTCAATACAGATCTCTTCAGTTCCATCTTCAGTTCTCCATATAGGTAAAGGAGTACCCCAGAAACGACTCCTTGACAAATTCCAATCCTGGACATTTTCAAGCCATTTCCCAAACCTTCCAGTTCCTGTTGATGCTGGTTTCCATTTGATAGTCTGATTAAGCTCTATTAATCGTTCACGTGCTTCTGGTGTCCGTATGAACCAACTGTCGAGTGGATAGTACAAAACAGGCTTGTCAGTACGCCAGCAATGAGGATAGCTGTGAACATGCTTCTCTATTTTGAATACTTCTCCTTGCTGCTTCATTTCCAGACATAATTTTACATTTAAGTCTTCGGCTTTTTCAGCAGCTATTTGATCATATTTTCCACCTTCATTAAATTTCGGATCATAAGCATTTTTTACGTAATCACCTGCATGTGAAGAATAGAGTTGTAAATTTACACATTTTTTTACAAAATTATCAGCAAGATCATCAACAGGATAATAACGTCCGGTCAAATCTACCATAGGACGCATTTCCCCACGCTTTGTAACCATAAATAAACCAGGTATATTGGCTGCTTTAGCTACTTTCGCGTCATCGGCGCCAAATGTCGGTGCTATATGTACAATGCCTGTACCATCTTCGGTAGTTACAAAATCTCCTGATATTACTCTAAAAGCTTTAGATACAGCTACGACATATTTATCTTTACCTACAGTAAAGACATTATTAAAATCTTCAGCTAATACTTTAATATAATCCGGAGACCTATGATCAAGCTTATCTATCGGTTTTACCCAAGGTAATAATTGTTTGTAACGCATACCTATAAGCTCTGTGCCATTAAATTTACCGACGATACTATAAGGTATAATTTTGTCACCAGATTTATAAGTAGTCAAATCTAATTTCTCACCATCAGCCTTAAAATAATTTTTGATGAGATCTTCTGCAAGAACTATCGTAATAGGAGCAGCAGTATAAGGATTGTAGGTTCTTATTACTGCATAGTTAATTTTGGGACCTACACACAAAGCTGTATTGGAGGGAAGAGTCCATGGAGTGGTAGTCCATGCCATAAAGTAAGGTTTTCCCCAGCCAGTCATTTCTGGCATAGGTTCTGATATCTCAAAGAGAGCTGTACAGGTTGTATCTTTTACATCGCGATAGCAACCGGGTTGATTAAGCTCATGAGAACTTAATCCTGTTCCCGCAGCAGGAGAATAAGGCTGTATAGTGTATCCTTTATATAATAAGCCTTTATCATAAAGCTTCCGTAGTAACCACCAAAGAGTTTCCATATAAGCGTTATCATAAGTGATATATGGATTGTCAAGATCAACCCAGTATCCCATCTTATGAGTAAGATCAGTCCACTCTTTTGTATATTTCATCACTTCTCGGCGACATGCAGCATTATACTCATCGACAGTAATTTTTTTACCGATGTCCTCCTTCGTAATACCTAATGTTTTCTCAACGCCAAGCTCTACTGGCAGTCCGTGAGTATCCCAACCTGCTTTACGTTTTACTTCAAAACCTTGCATAGTTTTGTAACGGCAGATTATATCTTTAATAGTACGTGCCATAACATGATGAATACCTGGCATACCATTAGCACTTGGAGGTCCTTCGTAGAAAACAAATTCAGGATACCCTGCTCTCTCTTTAATACTTAACTCAAATAGATTTTCATCATCCCAAACTTCTAACATCTGACGGTTGACATCTGATAAGTTGAGCTGACGATTGTATTCTTT
>CAMWKC010000040.1 GCA_947174735.1 uncultured Porphyromonadaceae bacterium | reverse complement strand
ACTCAAAAATTAATACTTACTTAAGCGCAGCCTGTACTGCGTCGTTGGGTACCATCTCCTCTTTGAAGACATAAGCTCCTGTCTTGGGAGACTTCTCCATCTTGATGACTTTGCTATAAGTGCGGCCTTCACCTTTCTGAAGAGACGCAACGGTTTTCTTTGCCATAGTTCAGAGATGCTTATTTAATTTCTTTGTGAATGGTCATTCTTTTGAGTATGGGGTTGTATTTTTTCAACTCCATGCGGCCGGTAGTGTTCTTACGGTTCTTTGTAGTAATGTAACGTGACATACCGGGCATACCGCTTGCCTTGTGTTCAGTACATTCAAGGATTACCTGAACGCGGTTACCTTTAGCTTTCTTTGCCATATTGAGTGGTGAGGGGGATTAGAAGGAAACGATTTTGATGTCTTTAAAATCGAGGTTGCCCTCAGCGGCAGCCTTTTTGAGGGCAGCGTTGAGGCCGATTTTGTTGATAGTGCGGAGAGCGTGGGCAGAGAGTGTAAGCTCAATCCACATATCCTGCTCCACCCAATAGAACTTCTTGGTGTGAAGGTTGATGTTGAATTTGCGTTTTGTGCGACGCTTCGAGTGAGACACGTTATTGCCCACAGAAGCCTTTTTGCCTGTGATCTGACAAATCTTTGACATGGCTGTTTGAAGTTATATATCTAAACGGTTGTTTTGATCTGACCTGAGGCCGCCATCTCAGTTCTCATATCATCATCGAGTGCATCATTCTCGATGACTTTACAGGATGTGCCCACAAATCGGCTGCAAAGTTAGCTAATAAAAGCTTACTGTGCAAGTTTAAAGGGGTACTATTTTAATTTAAAGGGTGTTTTTATGTGGATGAGGCTATTGTGAAGGGCAAAAGCTTGGGGAAAGCTTGGGGAGAAGCAAAAGCTTTGCTTTTGAACTGAACAGCTTCGCGCTGACTGGAGCTTTGTGCTGGCGGGAACTTTATGCCGGCGGAAGCTTTATGCCGACTGAGGCTTCGCGCTGAGTGGAGCTTCGTGCCGGCGGAAGCTTTATGCTGAGTGGAGCTTTGTGCCGGCGGGAGCTTTATGCTGAGGAAGGCTTCGCGCTGGAGGGGGATTACTCGTCATTGATGTCTTCCTGCTCGACATAGCGGTTGCGGAGCAGATTGATGAGCATTACCATGCCGTGGTTGGTAGCGCTTTCGATGACTTCGTTGCGGTCGCCGGCGAAATGTATACATTCGGCTACGGTATCGTCGCCATAACGGACGGCTATCCAAACTGTACCGACCGGTTTGAAACGGGTTCCTCCGTCAGGGCCGGCTATGCCCGAAGTGGCTATTGCACAATCAGAGTGCATAAGACGTGCTACTCCGTCGGCCATGGCACATACTACCTGTCGGCTGACTGCACCATATTCTGATATGTCGTGACGCGGCACCCCAAGTACTTCGGCTTTGACTTCGTTGCTGTAGCTGACTACACTACCCAGAAAGTAGGCTGATGAACCGGGTACCTGTACGATACGATGGGCCAGATTACCACCGGTACAGCTTTCGGCACAAGCAACTGTAAGCTCGCGCTCATGCAACAGTTCGCCAAGAACACGCGCTATAGGTTTGTCGTCGGTAGCTATGGTTTCCTCAGAGAATATGCGTGATAGGTCCTGATGATAACGATTCATATTGAAGCGCAGCAGTTCGACGCCGCTGTGTACACCAGTCAGTGTGACACGTGTCACCAGACTGTTAGTATCGACTGAAATACGCACGTATTCGGGCAATTGGCTCTCAAAGTGTCGTATAACTTTGGCCAGTTCATGGCGGGTATAACCATATATGACAAGATGTCTGGTCTCAGTGTGCCTGCTGGCCTTCGGATTCTTGCGGTGGGTGGATTCTGTGCTCATAAGTTACATTTTATATATACAACAAGCCGAACGGATAAATTGCACAACGTTCAGACCGATACTCTTGAAAAAGGAGGTGAAGCAAGGCTACCGAAATCTTTGGCCAGATATTTGAAATATCCGGCTGTAGCCACCATAGCGGCGTTGTCAGTTGTAAAGACACGTTCCGGAATCCATGCTTTTATACCGTGACGGCTACAATATTCTGCCACAGCACGACGCACTCCGGAGTTGGCCGAAACGCCTCCGCCTATAGAAATCTGTGACACCGGATATAGCTTTACGGCCTTGTCAAGTTTGTCGATAAGTATGTCGATGATAGTAGCCTGTAGAGAGGCGGCAAGGTCGGCGCGATGAAGTTCTATGAAATTCGGATCACGTCTCATCTCATTATTGACAGTATAGAGAAATGAAGTCTTCAGACCGCTGAACGAACAGTCGAGACCCGGTATCGAAGGCTTGGCAAACTTAAAGGCTTTAGCATCACCTTCGGCAGCTAAACGATCTATATGCGGACCACCCGGATAGGGAAGTCCTATAATTTTTGCGCATTTGTCGAATGCTTCTCCGGCTGCGTCGTCGATAGTACGACCGACGATGCGCATGTCTGAAGGTGAGTCGGCTATGACAATCTGAGTGTTACCACCCGACACCAGAAGGCACATAAACGGAAACTCAGGCACCTCGCTGTCAGCATCTCGTCTGATGAACTGAGCCAGTACATGGGCATGAAGATGGTTGACATCGAGAAGGGGAATCCCCAGACCGATAGCCATACCTTTGGCAAACGAAGTGCCTACAAGCAGTGACCCCAACAAACCGGGACCGCGCGTGTAAGCTATAGCCGATAGCTGCGAGACATTAACACCGGCCTGACGTAATGCTTCGCTGACGACAGGCACGATATTCTGCTGGTGCGCACGCGAGGCGAGTTCAGGTACCACACCGCCATAATTCTCATGCACCTTTTGGCTGGCTATGACGTTGCTGTGCACTACACCATCGATTACAACGGCTGCTGAAGTATCGTCGCACGACGACTCTATTCCAAGTATAACTATGCTCATTTGTAAGAAAATGAATGTCACTATTCTCACTCAGCATAAGGGTGAGAATATGTAGTCAGTCTGCAAATTTAATCAAATTGCCTGACTTCGCCAAATAAAAATAATATGGTGTTGCGGAGTGAGAGGTAAATAAAAATTGCTAATTTTGCATACAATATTCTAACCAACCAGCAGTGACGACCAAGCCTCTGAAGGTCATATACAGAACGCTACGCAGCATTTTATTCTCGGCGGTCCTTGTGATTGTCGGGCTTTATTCGCTTATATATGTATTGTTGTCAGCACCGTGGATAGAGTCTAAAGTGAGTGAAATAGCTACACATGAACTGACAGCGCTTTTAGGAGGCGAAGTGAAAGTAGAGTCATTGCAGATATATCCTTTCAACGAGGTAGCCATAAGCGGTGTCACTCTTAATGACCCTGAAGGGCGTACAGTAGCAAAGGCTGAGAAGATAGCCTGCGGTATAAGCCTGATGCGACTTATAAGTGAACAGCGTGTGGTGATAACATACGCCGAAATTATCGGTCTTGATGCCCGGCTGTGGCAAAGCGCTCCGGGGGCTCCTCTTAATATTGATTATATAATAAAAGCTCTTCAGCCTAAGGACCGTAACAAACCCCCGACACATTTCGATGTGAGTCTGCGTTCGGCAGTGATACGCCGTAGCCGTTTTGCATACGACCGTCTGTGGCAGCCGGTTAGTACTGACCCTTCGCGTATCGACTTCAATCATTTGCGTCTCATCGACATAAAAGCAGATTTAAGTCTGCCGCGTCTTACCAATGATGATTTTACTGTTGATTTACGTCGTCTTGAACTTTCTACTCCACAGGGATTTAGGCTTAAACGAGTCAGTCTACGCGGTCATCTTACTCCTTATCTGCTTAGTCTGGAGGATATACGTGTGGAACTGCCGGGCACCTCGCTGCAGCCTTCGGATATTTCGCTTGAATTTGATGGTTATGCCGATATTGTTCCGGCTTTGCTTGACCGTGGGGTAAAAGTGACATTGCCTGACAATAAAGTAACACCTTCTGATTTTAGTGCCTTTTTACCGTCTTTGCGTCAGTTTGATATACCTTTTCAATTGACTCTACAAGCCGAAGGTAATCGCAATATGTTGACAGTAAATAAATTGTCTATTGCCGATAGCGATGGCGGTATGACCCTTGAAATAAAAGGTGACGTTAGTAACCTGTCTGATATTCACCAGCTAAAAGCACAGCTTAGTCAGTTGTCTTTATATGCCGGTAATAAAACATTGCAAAGTTTTCTTGCTCTTACCGGTGTCAGACATGAAGACATAAACCGTGTAGAAAAAATAGGACATATAAAAGTCGAAGGTAAGGCTGGACTTGATATGGGGTCAGGAAAAGCCGAAGGAAATTTAGAAATCCTGACAGGTCTCGGCCGGGCTGAGGTAGAAGGCAGGGTATCAGGTCTGAGCAGTTCTCACCGTCATATCCTGGCAGAAGCGACATTACATAATATTGAAGTCGGTGTACTGACAGGCAGACATGAGCTCAGTACTGTGACGGGAAGCGTCAATGCAGACCTCAGTATAGGGCTCGGAGGTCTGAACAGTTTGGAAGGGACAGCTGATGTAGAAGTAGCTCAGATGCAGTGGAAGGGTATTGACCTATCGAATTTTACTGTCAGCGCTTATAAATCGGGACATAACATAGAAGCTAAGGCAGATATAGATAATCAGTGGGTAAGTCTTAGTGTCGAGACCGGTTGTGTGCTTGACAGTGAACGTTCACAACTTAATCTTACGGCGGATATCGGGTATCTTAATCCGATATTTGCTCATCTTAAGGGACCATTAGCCGGAAGTGAGTTTTCCGGTATATGTGCGATTGAGCTAAACGGAAATAATGTAGAAAACCTATGGGGCAAGCTCTTGGTTAATAATCTGAATATAGTTAAGGGGAATAAAAAGCTTGTGTTAGACAGAATCGAGGTTTGCGCTACCCGTCCTGTTGATAGGTATAGGCAGGTAGATTTGACTTCTGACTGGATAGAAGCTCATCTTAGCGGAATATTCGGTTATCGTGAGGCTGCTGCTACCTTCACTGACTATCTTCATTCTGCCATGCCTTCACTTGTGAGTAGGGCACCTGTAGGTATAGACCGTGGAGAGAATGACCTGTCGCTTGATGTGAAGATAAGACCGTGTAATGCTTTAGCTGATTTTTTCAAGTTGCCTCTACGTCCTTTAGTCGATGTTGACATTAATGCAAGACTTAGTTCGGCACATCGTGTAGGGCAATTAACACTTAATGCTCCTTATCTCAGACAGGGAGAAAAGAAACTTATACAGCATACCGCTCTACAGGCTGTTTTTGATGCGGCTGAGTCTTCTGCAAAAGTCAGTGTAGGAACTGTTATACCAGTTAAAAAAGGAGAGATGCAGATTAAGGGCGACATAAAGATGCAGCAGGACAATGTCGATATACGTCTTGGATTTAATCCAGACCGAGAGTCTAATTTCAAAGGAGCTCTCGGGTTGAATGGTATACTCGGACGTGATTCGGTTAACCGTACACTGAAAGCCTGTGTCAATATAGAACCTTCGCAATTCGAACTTAATCAAGCTATATGGAGCATAGACTCCACGCACATAGACTATGGTGGTAAACGTATTGAGGTAGAAGGTTTCAGATTATGGCATGAAGATCAGTATGTGGAAATAGACGGGGTTGCCTCGGCCTCGCCTTCTGATAAGGTAAATATCAGGTTAGCTGATATAGATGTCGGTTTTATATTTGATACACTTGACATAAACTATGTGTCATTCGGCGGAGTAGCTACCGGCGAAATAGAGGGTGTGCAGGTTTTGGGACGTGAGCCTGTGGCTCTGACTAAGAGCTTGAGAGTTGAGCAACTTGCTTATAATGATGCTATATTGGGCGATGCCGATGTAGAAAGTCATTGGGATAATACTGCTAAAAAAGTGGCTATCAATGCTAATGTTTCTCTTGACGGTCGACGTACAGCCGGTGTGGAAGGAGGAATATGGGTGACACGTGACTCTCTTAGTTTCGATATAGAGGCAGATCATGTCAATGTTGCCTTTTTGCGGCCTTTTATGGAAGCCTTTGCCAGTGACATAGGGGGCAGTGCTTCAGGTAATGCCAAACTGTTCGGAACATTCAGTGATATAGACCTCATAGGGCGTATTAAGGCCGAGGATACACGTCTGAGATTAGGCTTTACCAATGTGGAGTATTTTACAAATGACTCGGTTGTCTTTGACCCCGGATATATTAAAGCCTCGAATGTGGTTGTTCGTGACCGATATGGCAACACAGCGATGCTCAATGGTGAGTTGACCCATCGCTATTTCCACGACCCACGTTTTGAATTTAAAATTTCCGATGCTCAGTCGTTGATGGTATATGACATTAACGAGCAGATGAATCCGGATTGGTACGGCACTATATTTGCTTCCGGAGGCGGACTGATACGCGGTTGGCCGGGAGTTGTAATGATTTCAGTCGATATGGCTACCAGCCGTAATTCGGCATTTACTTTTGTGCTCAGTGATACACAAGCAGCCGGAGAATACAATTTTCTAACTTTCAGTGATATTAGAAAGGAGCAACAACAGCTACAGGCTGATACCATACCGGATTTTCTGAAAGCTTACCGTAATAAAGGCAGTCTGCCGGAGGAAAATCCCACAGTAGTGGATATGGACCTTCGTATGTCGGTCAATCCAGAAGCTCTGCTGACTATTGTAATGGACCCTGTAGCAGGCGATAAGATAACGGCACGCGGTTCAGGTTCTCTGAATCTTCCTTATAATTCACAGACCGATGTGCTGAATATGTATGGAAAATATACTGTGGATGAGGGTACATATAACTTTACTCTTCAGGACCTGATATTGCGTGATTTCATCATAAAGCCCGGTAGCAGCATATCATTTGACGGTGATCCGCTGAATGCCAATCTCGATATGGCAGCGGTCTATCGTGTCAATACCAATCTGTCGGATCTGGACAAAAGTTTCTCAACCGACCGTGATCTGAACCGTACTAATGTCCCGGTAGATGCAGTATTGAAAGTACAGGGTAAAATGACGGCTCCAAGTATTGACTTCGATATAGAGCTTCCCACGCTGACTGCTGAGGTAGAACGTAAAGTCAAAAGTATAATATCTACTGACGACCAGATGAGCCGTCAGATAATATATCTTTTAGCACTTAACCGTTTCTATACACCAGAATACATGGGCGGTGGCGGCAACACAGGCAGCGAGTTGGCTGCTGTGGCCTCATCTACGTTATCGGCACAGTTAGCCAATATGCTCGGTCAGCTGACCGACAAGGTGTCTCTCACGCCGGCCATACGTAGTGATAAAGGAGACTTCTCGGATGTTGAGGTTGACCTTGCTCTGTCGTCAAGATTGCTTGACAACCGTCTGTTAGTGAACGGTAATTTCGGTTATCGTGACCGTACCACTTCAACCACTACATTCGTAGGCGATTTCGATATAGAGTATCTTCTGTCACGCAACGGCGGTCTGCGTCTAAAGGCTTATAATCACTTTAATGATCAGAACTACTATCTGCGCTCGGCACTTACAACGCAGGGATTGGGTGTGGTGTACCGTCATGATTTCGACCGGATGTTCACTTTTCTTAAACGTCGTCGCAAGTCTGTCACTTCAGAGCAGAAGCTCGGAACTGAACCAGAGTCTGAATTAGAGATAATGGAGGAAGACGAAGAAGAGCAGGGTGACGAAACCGAAGAAATCAGTGAGGACGAGACTAATGAAGAGCTGCAGGAAGCAGAGAGTGAAAAAAATAGTGGCGATGAATAGTAGGAAGACGAACGAAAATGGTTAATTTTGCATGTTGAAGAGATAATGCGGATAGCTCGAACATTACTGTGTGTAATAGAAAGGCTGTCTGTGTCACGATAACCGTACAGTCAAATAAAAACTATGGCTTGGAATATAGATGGACTTCTTGAGCGAATCGGCCTGTTGCAGGATAACAGTATAGGGCTGGCGATGAGCGGAGGCGGCGCACGTGGCTTCTCGCATATCGGTGTTCTTATGGCCTTCGAACGCTTCGGTATCAAGCCTGATGTCATGGCTGGAGTTTCTGCAGGTTCAATAGCAGTGGCTCTATACGGCGCCGGTCTCAGTCCGCTTGAAATTCAGGAATGTTTTGCCGAGGCTTCAGGTATGAGTGATTTCACCGAGTGGACTATACCGAAAGAGGGCCTGATGCGCCTCAACCGGTTCGGAAAGCTTCTGGAATCATGGCTGCCGATTAAGAATCTTGAAGAGATGCGTATACCTACGGTGATATGTGCCACTGATATAGAACACGGCAAAGCGATAGGCTGGCTAAAAGGAGAGATTGTTCCGAGAGTTCTGGCTTCGTGCAGTATACCTGTAGTGTTCGCACCAGTTAAGATAAACGGTATCAATTATGTGGACGGAGGTGTGCTACGTAATTTGCCGGCATGGGCTATACGTAAGTCGTGTAAGACACTTTACGGCAGTAACTGTAGTCCCTTGAGCCGCGACTATCATTTCAAGGCTTCGGTGCTTGATATAGCTTTGCGTTCGTATCAGCTTATGTCAAAGGCCAACACTTTGCAGGACCTTCGTCTGTGTGACCATATTATTCAGTCGTCGATTATGTCGCAATACAAGACTTTCCAGCTCTCGATACTCCATAAGGCGGTAAAGCACGGCTACGACGCTGCGTGCAGGGTGCTTGAGAAAACTCTTGAAAAGTAACAAGTCAACCAACGCTATGCAAAAAGACACGAAAAAATGCTCACAGAGCAATACAGACAGTGAAGAACGTTTGATTATATATCAGCTTTTTCCACGTATACTGACCAATACCGAATCGAATCCTGTGCCGTGGGGTACTCTTGAGCGTAACGGAAGCGGTAAGTTTAACGACTATACCCAACATGTGCTACGCAGCATCAGGGAACTTGGTGTCAACTGTCTGTGGTTTACCGGTGTGATTGAGAACGCTACAAAAAGCGATTATACATCTTACGGTATAGAACGTGACAATCCGAATGTAGTAAAGGGTGAGGCAGGATCTCCTTATGCTATAAAGGACTATTATGATGTCAATCCGTGTCTGGCCGAAGATGTGCCGGAACGCATGAAAGAATTTGAAGCTCTTGTGAAACGCGTGCATACCGAAGGTATGAAGGTGCTGATAGATTTTGTTCCTAACCATACGGCACGTGTCTATCATTCCGACTGTGCTCCTGCCGGAGTACGTGATTTCGGTGATGGTGATAACACCACCTACTTCTTTGAGCGTGACAATAATTACTATTATATGCCGAGTCAGCGGTTTGCTCCTGACTTCCCGCTTGATACGGAAGGAAATACTCCTTACGTTGAATTTCCGGCTAAAGCTACAGGCAATGACTGTTTTACAGCTTTCTGCAGTCGGAATGACTGGTATGAGACAGTAAAACTTAACTATGGCAAGGATTACTGGAACGGAAGTGAGCATTTTGATCCGGTACCTGATACATGGTTGAAGATGCTTAGTATATTGCGTTACTGGGCTTCGAAAGGAGTTGACGGTTTCCGTTGTGACATGGTCTTCATGGTACCGCTACCGTTCTGGCACTGGGCTATACCTCAGGTTAAGGCCGATTATCCCGGTTGTCTGTTTATAGGTGAGATATATGATATAGGTCTTTACCGTCCTTTCCTTGATTACGGTTGCTTTGATTATCTCTACGATAAGGTCAATCTTTATGATACTCTGGTAGGTATAGAACGTCATCATGTTTCGGCTGCCCGACTGACTTCCTGCTGGCAGACAGTTGACGGCATAGGAGAGAAGATGCTTAACTTCCTTGAGAATCATGACGAAGTGCGTTTTGGTTCAAAAGCGTATGCCGGTACTCCGGCCCGTGTGGTGCCGTCATTGGTGGTGAGCAGTATGATGACCAAGGGGCCCTTTATGATATACTACGGTCAGGAACTCGGTGAGTCAGCAAACGATAACGAAGGGTTCGCCGGCGATAATGACCGCAGCACCATATTTGATTACTGGAGTTATGACACTATGCGTCGGTGGTATAACGGTGGTATTTGCTGTGATACTAAACTGACAGTGCATGAACGTTGGCTGCGTAATATGTATAAACGTGTGCTTACGCTTTGTAACAGCTCGGCTCCGCTTAGAATGGGTGCCTTCTTTGACCTTATGTATGTCAATCTGGATAATCCAAAGTTTGACCCTCACAGTCAGTATGCTTTCATACGTTATACAGCTGATGAAGCTGTATTGGTTGTGGCTAATTTTGACCATCGGGATGTGACCCTGGCACTTAACATACCGGATCTTGCCTTTGATATGGCGGGTCTGCCCGAATGTGATCTGCAGGTCACTGATCTTCTGTGGGGAAACAAAAGACCTCTTAGCCTTCACCGTGGTGGTCAGAGCACTGTCAGTGTAGGGGCCAGTAATGCTGTGGTGCTCCATATAGAGAGCCGAAAAGAATCCGAAAAGCATATACGGCATAATAAAAAAGCCTCTCAAACGAAAGAAATCAAAAAATAAGACTTAAATTTGTGGCAATAAAATAAGCTAAAATCAGAATCATGACTAATTCCCTTCCGCCTATCAAGGTTTTTGCAGGCACAAAAAGCCTCTATTTAGGTGAATCTATCTGTGAAGATCTGGGCATAGAGCTCGGTAAGATGAAGATTGAGCACTTCGCCGATGGTGAGTTTGAAGTAGCGTTTGAAGAATCGATACGCGGTGCTGAAGTTTATCTGGTTCAGTCTACTTTCCCGAACTGTGACAACCTGATGGAACTGCTGCTGATGGTAGACGCTGCCAAACGTGCATCGGCCGGTAGTATCATAGCCGTTATACCTTATTTCGGCTGGGCACGTCAGGACCGTAAAGACAAACCGCGTGTGTCGATAGCAGCCAAGTTAGTGGCTGATCTGCTGAGTGTGGCCGGTATCAACCGTCTTATAACAATGGACCTCCATGCTGACCAGATACAAGGCTTCTTCAATGTCCCTGTCGATCATCTTTATGCTTCGTCAATTTTCATACCTTATATTCAGAGTCTGCATCTTAAGGATATGGTAATAGCCTCGCCTGATGTCGGCGGTGCCAAGCGAGCCAATTCATACGCCAAATATTTCGATGTTCCTCTGGTGCTTTGTCATAAGCAGCGTGCCAAAGCTAATGTTGTGGCTAACATGACTGTCATTGGTGATGTCAAAGGAAAGAACGTAGTTCTTGTAGACGATATAGCTGACACTGCAGGTACCATTACCAAGGCAGCTGATTTGCTTCTGGAATACGGTGCAGCATCGGTGCGCGCTCTCTGCAGCCATCCCGTTATGAGTGACCCGGCTACCGAACGTGTTAAGGCAAGCGGTCTGACCGAGATAATATTCACAGATTCGATACCGTACGGTAAGGATAATCCGAAAGCTACAGTACTTCCGGTGGCACGTCTGTTTGCCGATACCATACGCCGTATACACAACAACCAGTCGATTTCATCGCAATACCTGTTTAAGTAAGCATCCGGATTTTATCTGACCGACGTATATACTGAAGTAATAGTACAGGTACAGCCTTCCGGCATAAAGTCGGAAGGCTGCGCCATATAATATAAAAGAGAGATAGAAATAATGAAACGATTTTTACCAATTACTTTTGCAGCAGCCTCACTGATGAGTGTGATGGCTGTGCAGGCACAGGAGAATGTCGAACCGCGTACGCTGACTATATTTGATGAGGTAAAGTTCTATGACGGTTATAACGGTACGGTATTTGATGCCGATCTTGACGATGGTGTTATACGTCATGCCAATCATCTTTATGCCGTGCGTCTCACTGACGAGCAGCTTGACTGGATGGGCGACGATCTGCGTATGTGTGTCGAAATCGGAGCCCTGTGTGATAACTATGACCGTATAGGTAATATCAATCTTGCTTTCGTACCTAAAGGTGCCGAAAGTTATGTGCCTGAGGAGGTGGAGCGTATAGAGTTGGGCCGCTTTATTACTCCGTTTATGAATAAGAATAAGAAGCCGAAGAGTGTGCCGTATGAATTTTCGAATGATGCTATGGCCCTTATATTCCGCGATAGTCAGCTGAGAGCTGAGTATGATTATTATCTGGAGTTCGAGTTGTTCGGTGTGCCGTATGCAGCCAATCAGCAGAT
>CAMWKC010000039.1 GCA_947174735.1 uncultured Porphyromonadaceae bacterium | reverse complement strand
GACCTTCACCGGTACGACACCTGCAGTTGACGGTATGGTCAACTACTTCACCGGCGAGGACGCTGTACTGCCTGCTTCACTCACACCCGGCCAGTACCTCGTCTTTGTCAATAAGTAATTTATCGGAACTATCTGAATTGTCGGAGTTATCTGAGTTATCGGATAATTCCGACTTCAGTCTTTAACCTTCCCTAAATGTATGAAAACTCAGATAATAGCCTGTCTGACACTGTTTCTGACTGTGACTGCCTGTACAGGCAATAAGAGAACAGCAGACCAAAGCAATATAGCCGTGAATGAAACGACTGTTGACATCAAAGGACAATGGTATCTTGAGAATATCGTCTTTAACGATTCTGTATATGTCCGACCGATAGAGGAAGTCCCGGATCAGCGGCAGTACATAACTTTCGAAGACAGCACATATTTTATTCAGACCAATTGTAATACCTTCAGCGGTACTTATACTCTTAAAGGTGATTCTATCAGGCTCGGAGACGGTGCAATGACTGAAATGGCCTGTGACAATATGGCAACGGAAGAAGCAATCCGTAAAATCCTGCCTTCTATCGCCACAGTAGATATCGAAAACGACTCTATAGCCCGACTGAACAGCCGGACTCCTTCGGAATATATTCTGCTCCGTAAAGCTACAGAGAAAAAATAAACTGACAAGCAGGCAGACAAGCTGAGTATGTATAGAGCGCGGTTTAGGGAAATCCCTAAACCGCGCTCTATACATACTCAGAATTTAGTCCCTTTCAGAGCAAAATATTTCCAGAGAGGTGCTACCATCAGTGACTGTTTAAAGCTGTCGGCAAGGAGCATCTCTTTAAGTTCGTCCTCGGTAAGTAGCTTCACGGCTATGTCTTCGGTTTCATCAAGCGACTGCTCGCTAACCTTACGCACACCTTTAGCAAGGTAACAATAAGTCAGGTTGTTGGTTGTTGATGGATTCTGCGAGAGAACGCTTAGAAGTTGCCATTCGCCGGCAGCATATCCGGTTTCCTCCAACAGTTCACGTTTTGCCGCAACTAATGGTTCTTCACCATCCTCGGCTACCCCGGCTACCAATTCCGTAAAAACTTCCTGTAGCCCGTGACGGTACTGCTCGACCATAAGAAAACGACCGTCTTCGGTAATAGCAATAACATTTACCCAAGTAGGATACTCTAAAATATAATACTCAGGATTAATCCTGCCATCGGGAAGCTGTACTGTATCACGACGTGCCGTAAGCCACGGCCTTTGGATAAGATACTTAGTATCAAGAACCTTCCACTTCTGCTTTGCCATAATTCAAAAATTTAAGTATTTAACGTAAATATAAATAATAACCGTTTACAGAACAAATTTCAGGATTTTTCAAAACTTTTTTTACTTACCCGATGTTATAAAGACAGAAAATCAATTCATGATGTTAGGTTAGTTAGAAAGTATTATGGAAAACACAACAAGGCGCCAATCCGCGAGGACAGGCGCCTTAGGTATTTTTATACCTACTATAATTGCCACTCTTCTATATTTCTATGTTTCTTAATTATCTTTTCTCAATATACTTTCTATATAGAGAGAACAACACTGAACAGTTAGCTTCGCTCACCGGGAACGCTGCACCTGAGGGACACAGGAACAACACGGGAACTGAAACACAGAACAGCACAGAACTTAAAAGTCAACCTCTGTAAGGAATAATAAAAAGTCAACTTTCGCAAGGAATAAAATTAAAAGTTCCCGTGTTATTCTGTGTTTCAGTTCCCGTGTTGTTCCTGTGTCCCTCAGGTGCAATGTTCCCGGTGAGCAAAGCGAACATTCCCGTGCTGTTCTAAATATGGCTAATAAACTTAAATATAGCTAATCGATTTGATAAAGCACCAGACCTAATAGTATACTCACTGTCTAAGCTAAATTGACATAAGGGTTTTAGGGAGAATTTTTCAACATTATGGAGATACGGATTGTTGTTATAATAAATTAGACCCATTATTTATTAAACGGTAGAAATACTATGAAAAAAACGATTCTGCTGCTTTTCGCTTTCGTAGCGGCTCTCACAGGAATGGCTCAGGTCCAGATTCCTTATCAGGAACTTTCTTATAACGTTCATTATCACTGGGGCATTATAAACATCAATATCGGTCACGGTAAAGCAACCTTATCATCTCAAGGCAACCAATACAATGCGACCCTTGACGGTAGCACTATTCCATGGGAAGGTAGAATATTTTGTGTGAGTGATACCCTGAATGCCACAATGACACCGGGAACGCCGTTCAGCCACGAGACTGTTACTTATGAAAACGGCTGGTATCTCAAACCAAAGGTTATGGAATACCGCAGCGGCGGATTCGTAGCATCCAATCCCGCCAACTACAAGAACATCAAGGGCCAGGGTGAACTGAACGCTGACACTCAGACTATGGAGGCAGTCACCATTACAGCCGACATGCTCGGAATGTTCTATTATTTTCACGAGATCGATTTTGAAAGTATGTCTCCGGGGCAGCAGATAACAATCCCAATTACGGTAGATGGAGGTTACGCCCAAAGTGTTACCGTTACCTACAATGGTAAGTCAACCTATACAGCAGGAGGCACAACATATCCTACTTACTCTACAACCTTTGAATACACCTATCACGGCAGCATGACCGGTTATCCCGTCACAGCCGAGGTAGCGATGAGTTCACGTATTCCGGTTCTTCTGAGTGCCGAACTCGCCATCGGACATGTAGAAATGATCTATGCAGAATGATGAATTACAAACGATAAATTAGACTGCGGCTCGCTTGTGTGAAGCGGGCCGCAGTTATTTTATCGCCCAAACGCTCAAATATTAAATTTTTGTTAATTGCAGATAGATTTTGCATTAATGAGTACTCTTTATATTAGGTAGCTCTTAAACGTAATATAACAAGATTATGGAAACTAAAATTACAACCGAAACTAAGACGACAGTAAATGTGAACGCTGAAGCTGAAGAGAAGGCGTACATGGACAAAGTAACTCCCAAAGGCCAAGGTAAACTTGATATGGTGATAGCTTTTGACACGACCGGCTCAATGGGGGCCTATATTGATGATGTGCGACATCAGGTAGCCGACATGATACCCCGTCTCTTTAGAGATAACGAAGACTTGCGTCTTGGTATCGTTGCATTCGGTGACTATTGTGACATGGTGAACCGTGATACCTTCGGAATTGCCTATCAGAGTATGCCACTTACTGACAATGAGAATGATATTATCAAATTCGTCAAAGAGGCGAAAAACACAAGCGGTGGTGATGGTGATGAGTTTTACGAACTTGTACTTAAGAAGATAATTGATGAGTCTCCGTGGCGGGAAGATGCTTCAAAGGCTATCCTTTTAATTGCGGATGCAAACCCACATGAAATAGGATATACTTATGAAGACTACGTAGTCAGTAATCAGATTGACTGGAAAATTGAGGCCGCTAAAGCTGCTAAAATGAAAATCAAGATTGATACGGTTTCAATCTGCGGTCGGCTATGGTACAAAGAACTGTCGGCCATGACTAACGGTATTTCTGTACCGTTTAAGAGCAGCAATAAGACCGGCGCTATGATTGAGACCGCAACGACAGCCCGCAGCGCTATGGCATTTGCAGAATCAGCCCGTAGAAGTGATGAAGAATCCGACCGTGCCTATTGTTACTCCCGCTCTTTGAGACTTAAGGATAGACTCTCCGAACTATTCACTGCATGTGAGGATAAAGAATTGAATGATATATATGAATCATACTCCAAAAAAATAGACGATACAGATGAGTAGATTCCAGGATAAATGCCGAGGTTCACTCGTAGGAGGTGCCGTCGGCGACGCTCCGGAACAAAAAATAATTTTAGCTATACTAAACTTTCTCAACTTATCTGATGTTCTAAATACAGAAAACAGATTGATACAACAGTCAACAGTTTTCTTCGTTTCATGATGTTAGGTTAGTTAGAAAGTATTATGGAAAACACAAAGGCGCCAATCCGTGAGGACAGGCGCCTTAATTATTCTAATATGTTACATCAGATTCAATCATCACTAATTACCACAGTGACACAACTAATCGCCTATTAGTGTCGTCAACGAACTTAAATCAATATCAGGTATAACCGAATCCGCGATTTTGTCCCTGATAAGAAAGCCCATATATAATGGGATAGTTAGTACCTCTCCCTGTCGCCCTATATTGTATTGGCCTAACTTGATAGCATTGTTGACATGATATACGTTTTTATTCTTAAGTACGGTAGTCATGCTCTTTGCTTTTCCGGTCTTAGCTTTCACTTCAATAAGTACACACTCCCCCTTATACCTCACTAAGAAGTCTATTTCAAGTCCGCTATCCTTATGAAAGTAGTATAGTTTCTGACTGGATTTACATAAGAAATCTGCCATTAGATTCTCAAAGATTGCCCCCTTATATCCCAGCAAATCTCCTTTTAGGATATCTGCCTGAGTACCATAATCAAGCATTCCCATAAAAATCCCTATATCTGTCGTGTAAACCTTAAAACAATCTTCAATGGAATTGCCGCTTAATGGCAGTTCGGTTATTGTGGTGTTATAACACCTTTCCACAATTCCCGCATCCTCCAACCATTGAAGACTTCCTTTATATTGGGAGGCTCTACCTCCCTTCCTTACTATAGAATATTGAAATTTTTTATTCTCCTTTGCCAGTTGTTTTGGAATAGACTCAAAGCACTCCCGAATGTGAGGCTTATCGGCATCGTCTGCATATTTAACCATATCCTCCTCATACTCGGCTAAGAGAGTACGTTGTGTCTGATAAATCAGATTAATATTCTTCGTTTCAAGAAAACAGTTCACAACTTCAGGTAGACCTCCGACAATAACATATCTATACAACAACTCCATCACTGCTTTATGAATACCGTCAGGGACCACACATTCGTTCTCAAAACATGACTTAAGAGTATCTATTACCTGAGGTGTGACTCCGTTTGCCCATAAGAATTCCTCAAAGTCCAATGGAAACATATCGACTACTGTTTCATATCCTACAGGAACTGAATCTGTACAGTCATCTTCCTTATTCTCCTTCTTACGCTTACCATAACCCTTTACACCTAAAAGAGAACCGGTAGCAATAACATCAAAACGGCCATCCATCTGAAAAGACTTAAGGGCTGTTCTTGCCGCCTTACATTCCTGAAGCTCATCAAATATTATACAGGTTTTCCCACTGATGAAACGGGCTCCGGGAATAAGTGCAGAGAGATTGAGAATAATGGTATCAACGTCAAGACTTCCTGTAAATGCAGACTTCTTATCAGGTTCAAGGATAAAATTCATATAGACAACGTTTTGGTAATTCTCCATTGCGAATTTTTTGACAATAAAAGTCTTTCCGCATTGGCGAACACCTTTTATCACCAACGGTTTTCTATCTTCAGACCGCTTCCACTCTGATAAATATGTTTCAATTTTTCTCTTAAGCATGGTATCTTTAATTTCGTTATGTAAATTTACACTTTTTCAAACGAATAAACAAAACAATGACACACTTTTTCAAGGAAATAAATAAAGTGCTATTACACTTTTTCAAACGAATAAATCAATTTCGATACATTTTTCGGAACGAATAGTAGATTCATCTCCCTCAAATCGTCACATATTCCCAAGCAAATAATCTCGTATATATTATCCCTTACGAAAGTTAACCTTTAAGCTCTGTGTTGTTCTGTATTTCTGTTCCTGTATCGTTCTATGACCTTCCCTTTCAGCGACGTTCCCAGTGAACAAAGCGAACGTTCCCATATTGTTACAGATACCGATAGATATTTTCACTTTACCAAAACTTTTTCCTCTCACTCGATGTTATAAATACAGAAAATCGTTTCATGATGTTAGGTTAGTTAGAAAGTATTATGGAAAACACAAAGGCGCCAATCCGTGAGGACAGGCGCCTTAACTATTATAGAAAAAGCTTTGAGGTATCTTTTATATTGCAGGTAAATGAGTCACATAATAATAGGCTTCTTCGGCTTTAGTTTTAAGATTCCATAAATCCCACCAAGAACCTTTATAATCTTTAGATGATAAATGAATAACCCGATCAAGATAACTCTTTGCCACTGACACATTCTTTTTTGTTCCCTGACCTCTTACTGTCATTATACCTAGACGATAAAGAGCATTTATATCTGTAGGATCTATAGTAAGTACTTTCTTGTACATTTCATAAGCCTCTTTATATTTTTTCTGAGTATATAGTTTTGCAGCTTCTATAGTTAGAGATACAGCATCTATATTAAATTCATCATTGGTAATTTTTACTATTTTATTGTCTACAATACCCAAATATTCTGTTCTAGGAATACGATTTATGTTATCTTTCAAATATGTAACCTCAACTTTTGTCTGACATAGCTGGTCCTCTCCTTTTCCATTTAACATAGGTTGCATAGAATAGGTAGAAGACACAGGAGTATAAGCTACTAATTTAAGATTCTTTTGTTCATGTATAGCTCTTTTTAAACGTTGTGCAAAAAGATTTGAAGGAATAGTATCATTGTTAAGAGAATTATTTTTGTTATTAGTAAGATTATCATAGATATTTATACCACTGAAACCACTTGATTTATCATCTTTAGTTTTACCTGCGAAACAGTGCATGATACATTCTTGTAAATCAAAAGCTTTATTTGCATTTGTTGTTTCAAGTCCTTTGATTGAAGTGTAGTAACTGTCTACAACAGGTGGAGTTTCTGAAAAACAAAGAAACCGACCAAAAATAATAAACAATGCACTTAGTACAAACTTAATTATAGTAACGTTCACTGCGTTTCGGAGTTATGGTGAAAGTCACCCCAAGGTTATACATTTTAAATTTTTTACAGTATTCTTTTTTGTATAGGTCAAAATGATATAAATCCACATATATACCACAGCTAAAATCAGTAGCTCCACCTATTTTTATTGCATAATGTGAACCTATACCACTGTTAAGAGTATTTGTTTTACTACCAAAAACTCCAGTATATGCTATCGGACAGCAATACTGTATACCTGCTTCAAGCTGATACTTAACTTTCTGCTCTATACTACCGAAGAGAGCAAAAAAACCTATCCCAGGTTTCAGATAACTGAAGCGTTCACGTGTGTACTCAGCATTGGTATGCCACAAACTTTTAAACTGGTTAAGTTTATAATAAAGACTACCATAAACACCCCAGTTAAAGTTATCGAAGTTGTCCGAATTATACCCTAACTTAACGCCACCTGATATATCATTAAATAAATCTCTTGCTGTTATCCCTATAAGATTCTCAGGTTTGGTTTTAACACTTCCTAAATCAGTCTTTCCAGAAAAAAGCGTATAAGTAAAAGAGTTATCAAAAAGTACGGAATGGGTATAATAGTTTGCGAATCCGGCTATAAGATTACCAGCCACAAAACTATACAGATTACCTGAGCCTATCTCAATACGATGATAGAAGTTTCTAGACTGTGCGTTTAGACTAAAAGTCGTTGACAACAACAGAATAAAGAATAATAAAAATTTATGTAATTTCATTGTTCAATAAATAGATTGTTTATAAATTGTTTTTTCTCTTCACTGGTAGCAGGAAATAAGTCTGATATAAGCCATCCACTGTTAGTTGATTCCCTAAGTACCTCGCTTATAATAAATATAAAGCCAGGAACATTCATACAATAGATTTCAAGATTATCAACTATTTCAAATTCTATTAATCCTGTCTGTATAAGAGTCAAGAATACATTCAACTGGTCAATACTATTATTCAGACTACGATAACCGAAAGCTTTATGAGTATTATGATTAAGTATATCACTCAATCCCATAAAATGTATTTCATGTTCTACAGGACTTATATTATAAAATTTTTTAGCTTTGATAATACCTGACTTAACAAGTCCTTTTACACCAGCTATACCCCAACGAGTATAACCATCAGAAGTTTTCTCCTGCACAAGTATAAGACTTATAGGTCTATCTCTATTTTCAAATTTTACCTTACATTTTGCTAAAGCAAATACATTACTGTCACACAAAGAGAATCTAATGTTATAAGTAAAAATCGAGTCACAGAAAGACATTGCATAAGATGTAAACTGAGATCTATCATCTTTTCCTATAACTTTTTCTAAATCAAAAAGTGCTTTTATATTCTGTAAGTTCATAAGAGAATCATCAGAAATTTCAGGATGAGATTCAGCACCATTGAAACGTGCCGCAAATTCATCAAGACTCTTTACTTCAGCTCTGAAATTTCTGCTTAGAGAGGGATCTTCGAGAATAATCTGAGAATAGCCTAATAAGGCAGTCATAAGACAAAGAGCTACGTAAATTATATTCTTCATAGCCTATTATCTTGTTTTTTCGGTTGATTCTACGTATATATCACCTAATTTGGCTTCAAAGATTATTCCGACTGCAGGTATTTCTTTTGCCGTTATATGAACTTTTATTTTTTTACGAGTAAAATCTCCATAACGTATATTTCCATCTTTTCCATAGGCTATATACTTCTGTGCGAAATAAGCCATACATTCATACTGACCTTCTCCTACTTTATAAATATTGTCAACTCTGACTGCATCAGCAGCCTGTATAGTAACTTTCAAATATTTATGGATATTATCATAACTGTCCTGAAGATATTTCTTCACTGCTTTCGAACCGATATTTCCACTATTGACAGATGATATCTGCATTCTGACTTCTCTATGTCTTTCTTTATTACCATCCTCATCAAATATATAATAAGGCTCACCTTCACCCATAAACAGGGCTAAAGCACTTTCTTTTGCAGCATTGCGGCGTACATCGGACAGTTCGGTATTTACTATCGAAGATAGGTAACCTTGAAATTCTTCAACTTTTGACTTTACTCTATCCTGTATTTCTTTCTTATGTTCATCTGTCATTTCCTGTGCAGAAACAGAAAAACCTATAAGAAGCAGCATAAGTAATATACATTTATAAAATTTCATATCTTAGCATATCTAATATAAATCTCACGAACTATAAATTTATTTACGCATTTCTTGAACTTTTATAAGACTATTAAGCTCATCATTACTTCCATTAAGAACAGTAATGTTTTCTATATATAGCGAAAGGATGATTCTTTTCAGAAACACATCCACATCTTCATAGTCAATTACAGTTATACCGTTAGCAGCAAGAGTAACTACCTTAGCATCAGGCGTAAAGTGACGTTTTTTCACTTGATTTATCATACCAAGCCTTTTATCAACACTTACTTTATCATCTACAAGATACTGAAGAGTTTCGTATAATGAACCTACTTTGTCACGTTTCACTATATTTATATTTTTATCCTGTTGTTTAGTTTCAGTAATCATAGATATTGGTTCCTGACGATAAAGTTTTCCATGTACTCTTATCTCCTCTGCATATACTTTGTCATGAGTTGAATTGAAAATTGTTTTCCAATCTGCTGCTAACTTCCCGTACTTTACAGCATCATTAAAGGAATCAATAAAATGATTTACAAATATTCCTCCTCCGTTTTCATCAGAAGTATTACAAATCCATGAGTATTCTGTAGGTTTACTACTACTGATTTTTACTATACCTTTGGCATTAAAAAATAAATCACGCAGAGCTTTAGGATCATAATCACTAGCAGAAGAATATTTTTCTTCCGACATAGCAAAGAGAGGTTTTATTCTTATACCTGCACTTTCAGCATTACAACATTCAGTAATTATAATAACCAATCTGGGGTTCTTCTTAACTATAAGATTTTCTACATGGGCTACTGGCATATAGAGTGCTTGATTACTAGGATTATTCATGCACATTTGTGGAAATATGTCCGTATCGTTTAAAGCCCTACCCCCATGGCCGGAATAAAAGAAAAAAACCACATCATCAGGCTCAATGTCGAGATTATTTATCCATTCGGTAACATCAACTTTAGTACACTGTGAATCTCCAAATTGCTCAAATTCAAATTCACAATCAAGTACGTTAGCTACATCCTGAATTATTTTAGTCATATTTTGCATGTTTTTAACTACACCCTTACCTATTCTATCGTCTTCAGTAGCAGCAACAACAAGTGCATGCATAGCTTGCGAATAGACATAGTAAGGGCATAAAAAGACAAACAAAATAGTAAATATTAATTTAGAAACTGTATTCATTTGTCTGCTAGTTTTATATAAAAATTACAGAATCGTTCGAAATCCTTACTGTGATAATTAAAGTTCGACTGTTTTTTATCGTCAAATAGAATAGTCCATGTGAAATTGGAAGGTGAAACTAAAACATTAGCTCGCTGTTTCTTCTTACCAACAAACTCAAAATTAAGGTAAGGTACATATGGACTCATTACTACAATAGTGTCATTGACATAGTTAGCCTCATTTGAAAGAAGAGAATATTGAAGTACGGCTATTTCTTCTTTAGTTAGTTTTCCAAGTGATTTCCCACGCTTAAAGTATGGTTCCAATTGATCATTCGTTACTGTATCCTGCCACTCAACTGCATAGCATTTTACTTCTTTTGGAGAAAAAAGTAAATTTGTTAATGTCTTGCCTAATTGATTATAAATTGCTGAGTCCGGTGCAAGCCAACTCGGACATAGAGTGCTAATTTTACTTTTCTCACTAGCAGAGCAAGAAGAAAAAATGCACAGACATGTCATCATTAATGTGAAAATCTTGAGTCTCATATCATGAAATATTAATTGAATTCATGCGTAAACGAAATAAAAATAGTAATGTGGCTACTCTTTACATTTGCATAAGGAAAAGTAAGACCAGCATCTGGTGTAAAACTTTTATTGAACAAATTATAATGGTCTATTTCTACCCCACCTGTAATTGAAATGTCGGGATTTCGGGCGCCAAGAGCAAATGTAGAGATCATGCCACTATTAAACTGATCTTTATTGTTGTCATACGCTCCCTTTACATTAAAATAATAATTATAACTCGTACCTACTTCTAATATAGGGCTCCAACTATCTTCTTCAACACGACCTATAAATGGAGTAAGGCGTATACCCACTCCTGGACGAACACTGTTCAATTTGTAAGTCTGATGTCCAGTATCATCAAATTCAGCTTCAAATCTACGGAACTGATAAGCACATGAAACATATATACCAAAAGGAGAAAATTTTGGAGCCCAGCCGAATTTAAGACCATATTGAATATTACTGAAAAGGTCTTTAGCTCTGAATCCAAAAAAACGACCTTTATACATATTTACTTTCTCGCCATCTTGTTTTATATTAAAAAGTTCATAACGATAAGAACCTCCTATATAATCCTCATCATTTATAAGTCCAGTTGTCAGGTCGCTGATTACAGAGGCAGGAAACTGAAACAAGGTATTGCTCCAGATATTATTTGCTCCACCATACATAGTGAAATTAAAGTCTTTCTCTGCACAAATATTAGTTGAAGTAGATATCAAAAAAGGTAAGCCAATACACGCGCCAAGAACTTTTTTAAGTATTATTCGCATAATCTGGATTGTGATTTAGGTTAGAGTTGGAAGACTCACAATCCAACATAATAAATATAACAAAAAAGCGTGAGAGTCTGTACCTGTTGCCCGTTCCGCTTGTTGAGGCCCTGGAATTGCCCTTCGTAGTAGAACGGACAACGCAGAAGCCTCACGCAGAATATACAACACACCATAAGCGGACGCTCACGCGCTCGCTTTTGGCGGAATATGCATATATCCACTTTGGCATCTACCGTTGTCTCATTCTTGACTACGAATTGAAGTTTTCCAGGTTTCAACAAGCCAAGAAAGAGCGTCGAGTAAACGCTTTTAATATGTCTACAGACCCACCCTCTTACCCAAGACCGGGCTTCCGGTCGGTCCGCAATCGCAAAGTTATAGACAATTTTCTATATTCACAAATTTTTGTCTATTAATTTGATTTTTTATTTTCACTCAAGACAAATTAATTGACTCGCGATACCCACATGTTTGTTTTACCTATATTTGATACTGAACAATACGACCTTCTCAATGTTCGAAACGAATAATCCCATGTCATTACAAACCAAAAATAATTTAACCGTATTAAAACTTTTTCTTTCACTCAGTGTTTTAAATATAGAAAATCGTTTCATGATGTTAGGTTAGTTAGAAAGTATTATGGAAAACACAAAGGCGCCA
>CAMWKC010000038.1 GCA_947174735.1 uncultured Porphyromonadaceae bacterium | reverse complement strand
ATAGTCTCCTTTAACTGAGTTATAGTTGTCTGACATATAGCTAAATCACGTGTATGTCGGTCATACTCATTGCGTGCCTCATTCATGTGTCTGACTGTCTCACTAAACATACTTCGCAGAGCTTCTTCATGTGGCGGTACGTTGACAATTACCTGCATACATACCGGACAGGTATCTCCCGTTTTTAATGTGCTGCGCATACTGACGGCCGCTTGTTCCATTGTCACACGCTGATGTTCATATAGGTCAGTTGTTCTGTCGCGGTTTTTAGACGCTTGTATCAGAGCACCGTTAAGAGTCAGTTCTTTTTCGGTTTCTGCCTTCAGACGTACAAGCGCATTTTCCAGCTCGATACGTAAATTCTCGCGTCTTGTGGTCTCGTTGTGAAGATTACGTACTTTGTTCAGAGCTGTCGCTACATCGTTTAGGTTTTTTAGAGTAGCTTCACGCCGGGTACGTATTTTACTGACTTCAAGAGCTTCAAGTTTTTTTTCCAGTCCGGTTATTTCATCACGCAGTTTATTGTACTTGTCTACATCCTGCATTTCACGGGCTACACGACGTTCATGTACTGCCAAAGCTCCTTGCAGACGTCCATAATAGTCGGAGAGGTCTTCAAGACTGCGTTTCAGACGCTCCAGTTCCTTAACGGTTTCTTCCTTAGATGTCAGCAGTCTGAGTGCTTCGGCTGAATTCTGCCAGTCAGTAAGAATTTTTTCGTTAGCTTCGAGTTCTGGTGACTGTAGTGTCTGTTGGGCAACATTGAGCTTTGTCCTGGCTAAGTCGCGGTGCCTGAAAATATCATTAATTTTGTTTCGCCATTCCCGAATACTGTACAGCATACTCCGTGATGTGTTAAGAGCAGCGGCCTTGGCTGTCAGTGAATCACATTCGTCAATCAATTGCTTTAACTCTACGTCGGATAACAGTTCGACAGCCTCCGTCTTACGACGATACTGAAGATATGTATTTTCATGTATACGTGTCAGTTCATATACTTTTTTACCGATAGCAGTATAGACTTCTGTACCTGTGATTTTCTCAAGAATTGCTGATTTATCTTCATCACGGCTGTTAAGAAAACGGGCGAAGTCTCCTTGTGCCAGCATTGTAGTACGGCAGAATTGTTGGAAGTCCAGTCCTATAGCCTCGGTCATGACAGACTTGATGTCAGCCACTTTGCTGTAGACTGTGTCTGAATCGAGACGTGTCAGACGCCATTCGCGGTTCTGTAACTTACCTGTAGGTTTCTTTCGTGCGCGTGCCACTCCCCACCATGCACGGTATTCGACTCCGTTACTGCCTGTAAAATCCAGTTCCACATATCCTTCACCTGTGTTACGACGCAACATCAAACGAGGGTCGGAAAGTTTTATATCACCTTGTGATGCAGCTTCCACTGTGCCCTGCATGAGTGAATTATTAAGTCGTGGTGTATCCGCATACAGAGCGAGACATATTGCATCAAGTATGGTTGATTTGCCTGCACCGGTACGTCCGGTTATCAGAAACACTTCAGCACCGGCAAGCGGTTGTGCCTCGAAATCGATTACAGCATCTTCGATTGAGGCTATATTATGAATGGTCAGTCGTTTTAGATGCATAATGGAGTCAGTTGTTAAGCGACTGCAACACTTCATCGAAAAGTGTACGCATATCGTCAGTAAATTCAATACCGGTGTTGTCGGCATAACGGCTCACTATTTCAGCCGGTTCAAGATTGCGGAACTCTTCGACAGTCATGGGTATTTGTCCGGCAACATTGCCACTGTCTGAACGTATCTGGTTAATAATACAGAAACGACACTGTTTCTGAGCCGCTATGATACGGGCACGATTAGTCGCATCGGGAGGAAGAAACGAATCAACAAGAACATTAAGGCGTATATAAGAAGGGAGTGAGTCAGGATATTTTTTGAAGACATCAAGTACTTCCTCAAGAGGACGCGGTGCTCCTACAGGCAGACTTACCAAAGGGCGTGGCTGTTTTACAGGCACCGTGTGTACTTTAGGTTCTGTCCCATGCTCGGCAAGACTGACTACTGTCACCGAATGTTCATATTCCTCATCAAAGCTTACTGCTAACGGTGTTCCTGAATAGCGCAGACGTCCGTCGGTATTACCTATAACCTGGGGACGGTGTATATGCCCTAAGGCGACGTAGTCGAAATCGGCAGCAAGTGTTTCAGCATCGACAGTATCTATACCGCCCACATTACGTCCGTCTTCTTTGTGTCCGGTAGCGTCACAACCACTGACGGCAGTGTGAGCCATAAGCACCGAAGGTAGCTGAGCAGTATTAAGTTCTGCGATACGTTCGGATAGAGCTTTAAAAAGACCTTCGGGCATCATACGCTCGTTACAATAGGGTACAGCGGCTATGAAACCCTTAGGTAAACGTATTATAAGGCGGTCAAATATTTCATTGAGTTCTCCCGAACCAATATGTCCACTCATAATGACTCCTAATTCACGCCAGGGTTTGGCGAAAATCTCATGACGTGAAGCACTGTCATGATTGCCTGCTGTGATTATAACAGCGGTATCCGGACAGCGTCGTCGCAGTCGCATCACAGCATCTGCAAACATACGCTGAGCTGAGAGCGGAGGCACTGACGAATGAAACACATCACCGCTTACCAATAATGCATCAGCTTTCTCGTCGGCAACAATATTTATAATCTGTTCCAGCATCTCGGCAAACTCTTCACTACGGTCGTAGTTATAGAGTTGATGTCCGAGATGCCAGTCACTTGTATGAATGAACTTCATATAAAAGACAATGGAGTAAGTTTCACACGTACGCCATTGTTTCAGCGCAAAGCTTCGACTTCTTCAGTAGTGAGGGGTATTTTTTTACCCAGACGTCTTGCACCGTCGGTCGTGATGAGGTAGTCCTCCTCATTACGTATGCCTGAGAAGTCACGCCATGCATCGAGACGGTCATAATTAATGAAATCTCCGAGATGGCGTGTGGCACCCCAGTAATCCATAAGTTCGGGTATGAAATAGACTCCCGGTTCGATAGTCAGTACAAAACCGGGTTCCAGCGGACGTGCCAGACGCAGCGATTTACGGCCGAACTGTGTGCTTTTAGGTTTGCCGTCATATCCGACAAAAACTTCACCTAAGCTCTCCATATCATGCACGTCCATCCCCATCATGTGACCGAGACCGGTCGGGAAGAACATAGCGTGTGCTCCTGCTTTCACAGCGTCGTAGGGATTACCGCGCATAACACCGAGATCAGTAAGGCCTTCAACTATGGTGCGTGCCGCTAACTCATAGACATCTACAAAAGGTACGCCGGGCCGAAGTGCTCCGACTGCAGCGCGGTGAGCAGCTACCTGAATGTCATAGACATCTTTCTGGCGGCGTGTGTATTTCTTACCTGCACATATAGTGCTTGACATATCGCCGGCATATCCTTCAGGTGTCTCGGCACCGGCATCGAGCAGTAGCATATCGCCAGGTTTGACAATATTGTTATAGGCATGGTTATGTAGAGTCTGGCCGTTGACAGTGGCGATTGTAGGGAACGACAGCCGACAGCCGCGACTACGGGCCACAGCTTCGACAGCGGCAGCTATCTCACATTCGCGCATACCTTCGCGCAACATCTTCATAGCTGTGATGTGCATGTCGGCTGTAACGTCACAGGCCTTTTCAATTTCAGCTATTTCCTCCTCTGTCTTATGATTACGCAGATTTACGACAGCACGTATAAAATCTTCTGACGGCTGTTCGGCACCGGGGTGCACACCGAGCAGATTGAACAGTTTTATCTTGTTGTCTCCTCTATAAGTCGGAAGATAATGCACTTTGCGTCCTCCGGCTACTACTTTATCAAGATAAGGTTTCAGGTCAGCAGCCGGTAACGTCTCGGTTATACCTGCCTGAGCTGCTTTCTCGTGTAGTGTAGGCTGATTGCCCATCCATACTATATGGTCGATAGAAAGTTCATCACCGAATATGATTTCACGGTCATTATCTATATCAATTATGGCATTAAGTCCGGCGTAAGGCTGTCCGAAGAAATAGAGGAATGACGAATCCTGGCGGTAGTCATAAGTATTATCTTCATAGTTCATGCCTGTTTCATCGTTGCCTAAGAATAACAGTACTCCGCTGCCTACAGCTTTACGCAGAGCAGCGCGGCGCTGGCGGTATGTGTCGGTTGAAAACATCGTTAGTCGAAATTAGAGCAATCGTCGTAACGAAAAACTCGATAAGAAAATAAAGAATTAAAAAAACTTTAGTTCATGTCCTTGACAGAACTAAACACGATAGACGGCAAATTTAGCGAAAAATTTTCATATTTTCAAGCAGTTGTACAATGCTTTTCAGCAGTTTTTATTACAGATAGAAACATAACGTACCGCCGCTATAATTATCCGATAATTATAGCGGCGGTACGTTATGTTTCTATCTTGACTCTGTTAAAGAGCCGATTGAATTTAATGTCTTATGGCCTTGTTTACTGACGAAGTGCCGTCGGTATAAGTGGTACGTACGATATAGAGACCTTGTTCCGGTTCGGCTATACGGCGTCCCTGGAGATCGAAATAAGCACGAGAAGCCACCTCACGTGTGTCAGTCACTTTGTTGACCGAAACTTCTGTTACAATAGTGGCTATGTCACTATATACCTTTTCATCGTTTTCGTTGATATAGACACTGCGGACACCAAGCGTATTGATTGGCTCTTCATAGAGATATACTGAGTGCCATGTGCCTGATATAAAAATATCGTAGCTTTCGAAGTTGTAGGGTATATCTACCATATCATCTTCGTGATCCCAGTATATGTCTGTGGTCAGAGTGAGTAATTCTCCGTTTACGAAAATATTGTAGTAAAGACGGTTTGTATCAAGCATACATCCGTCTACGTCTACGTCGGGTACGTCGAATTCAAATACCTGACCCATTCCGTAGTCTTCAAGCCAGTAGGGTATGGGAGTTGCAGGCGCGGCTTCCGGATTGCGGTTCTGATACATAATAGAAGCCGTCTGAAGGTAAGTGTTGAAGTTAGCAACATTCAGGTCGTCAGTATGATTGAACACGATATTGTTCTCAAGAAAGAGCGAACGTTCCTCGGCATCGTAGGTAAAGACAATTTCCGGTACGAAATCGACGCTGTAGGACATTTCTTCATATTCATCATCCCACATTTCTTCTACATAACCGCCAATAGCGTAGTCGAAATGAAGTGTGCTGTAGTTCGGACCGAGGAAAGTAGGTTCTATAGTCAGCATGTCGCCGCTAAGTTCGCCTTTAATCCAGGCGTCGGGTACATCGGCATCAATGCCCTGTATGTAGATTTCATTTTCACCGATGGCTACGTTGACAAAACGGTTGCCCAGTTCAGACGACATTGCCCATGACTGTAATTCCAATCCTTCAGGAGCAGCCTGCGGTACAGCTGTAGGACGCTGCATGTCTATACGGTAGTCACCATAACCTGTCCATGTGTAAGTGAGGCCTATAAACTTGCCGTCTTCATCATACGATTCTACTTCAAGGCAAAGACCGAGCAGAGTTGTGTTGACAGTCTCTTTAAGGCCACCTTCCACGATGTCAAATGTCATAGTCATATCAGGACGCGGAAAGAACCAGCCGCGCTCCTGATCGAACTCCATAGGTACTACATAATAGTACACAAGTTCATAGTCATCGTTCCATTCAGAGTAAACCGGTTGTGGGCCCTTTATGGTGAGTTTGTCACCATCGACAGTACCTTTGATCCATGTCTGCAGAGGATACTGCGATATAGGATTACTGAGATAAACTTCACCTTCGGGAGTAGTTATCATTTCAACTATTGAGCCGTAGTCCTTGAGATCGGCCACGATGTCGCCCAACATGGCGGTATAGGCGAGACTGGAACGTGACAACAGGACTGATTCGCCCTCAGGAGCCTCATAGATAGGCTCGTCGAACTCTGCAGCATTGGCAGTGAACGCCATTGATGCCGCAAGCAGGATAAGAGTTGTAGATTTCTGCATAAGCTTGGTATACTTAAATTGGTATAGTTAGAAACGTTTACCGGTATACGGTCGACTGCGACTGTATACCGGTTTGAACGCAAAGTTAAGTATAAAACGGGAATTATGCAAAAAGCTTCACACGATGTGTTGTCTTTCGTTTTCTATATGTTTATATCTGAGTATATTATTCTTTACAAAGAGCGCCTATTGTATCAATTTCGAGTGAGGTGACTCCCGAGTGTGTACCCGACAGATATGCTACACGTTCATTTTCGGTAAGCAATCCTTCCGAAACAAGACGCTTCATAGCCATTACAGGATGATGACGGATATCCTCATGTTCACTGGGCAGACAGTAGGGGAGCACACCGTAACTCAGAGCTAGCCAGCGCTGTACCGATTTATTATAACATACGGCTATAGTAGGATTGGTACCTCTGAATGAGGCGATAAAACGTGCCGTCTGACCGTGATAGGCATCGGTAAGTATAGCGTGTGTGCCTACCTCACGTTCGGAGAGTACTGCCTGACGAGATAGGAAAGAAGCTACATCCTTATCGACTAACGGAGGTACTTCGAGCTTGAATGTCTGCGAGCGTTCCACTTCACGGGCTACACGCGACATAGTTCGTACCGCTTCGACAGGATATTTGCCGGAGGCCGTCTCGCCTGACAACATCATGGCATCGGCACGCTGGTAAACTGCGCCCGCAACATCGCTTATTTCAGCACGGGTAGGCCGCGGGTGTTCTATCATAGAGTGCAGCATCTGGGTAGCGACGATTACCGGCTTGTGGGCTGTGATGCACTTATGTATCATTTCGAGCTGGATACCCGGTATTCTTTCAGCGGCTACTTCTATACCGAGATCACCACGGGCTATCATTATACCGTATGAGGCAGCAAGAATTTCATCGAAGTTATCGACACCTTCCTGATTCTCTATCTTTGATATTATCTTTATATCACTGCCCAGACTGTCAAGTATCTGTTGGACCGCATGTACATCTTCGGCAGAACGTACAAATGAATGAGCTATGAAATCGGCTCCTAATTCAACGGCATACTCTATATTACGCCTGTCGCGTTCCGTAACCGACTGTAACGGTATGGCTACTCCGGGTATATTGACCGATTTACGTGAACCGAGCCAACCGTCATTTTCAGTACGTACATGTATACGGTCATTTTCAACAGCAGTAACCGTGAAAGCTAATTCACCGTCATCTATAAGTAGATGGTTTCCGGGCTTTAGATAAAGAGCGATATCCGCAAAGTTAAGGAAAATGACCTGTTCCGAAGTCAGTCCGTCCGGGTTACCTACGACTTCGGCTGCCTGTCCGGCATGGAAATCCAGCGGTTCTCCCGTTACAGTACGAGTGGTACGTATTTCAGGACCTTTCGTGTCAATCATTATAGCCACATCTGAATTGGCCTCACGTACATTAGTGATGATTTTCTTAAATCCGTCATATTCAAGGTGTGCTGTATTCATACGCACAACATTCATACCGGCATCGGTAAGTTCACGTAAAAACGGTACATCACAACGCTTATCTGATATAGTAGCGACTATTTTGGTTAATTTCATAAAGGTAAGGGTTTGTCTTCAGTAATTATAATCCGGAGGCAGTTCTCCGCAGGCGCAAATATCCATATATGATATGTGCTTCTATACTAATAACCGTACTACACACGCCGTAGTTTTACAGCCTACTCTAAATGTTTGCAGAAACACTCTGTTTAGAGTATGTTATAGAAAAGAATCATTATATTTGCGGTATAAACTGATAGAATAAATTTCTTCTTAGTTATCTCTTAAAGATTAATTTAATTCTGTAATGTGTGATACAAGTGGTTACAACACACAGGTGATAGGACGATTCGCACCTTCGCCTACAGGACGTATGCATTTGGGCAATATTATGACGGCTGTTTTATCGTGGCTTTCAGTCAGAAGTCGTGGCGGACGCTGGATATTACGTATAGAGGACCTTGACCCGCAGCGTTCGCGTCTTGAGCATGTAAAACTTATAGAAGATGATTTGCTATGGCTTGGACTTGAGTGGGATGAAGGAGGGCTTGACGACCGCGGACCTAACGGTCCTTATACGCAGAGTCGCCGTTATAGTTTTTATGAAGATGCCTTACAGCGGTTAAAGCTAACGGGGCAGACATATCCCTGTACCTGTACACGTGCTGACATGTTAGCTACACAGGCACCGCATCAGAGTGACGGACGACGTGTGTATACCGGCCGTTGTCTGCCTGTAGGGCTCAGCGGCTGTCTATCGGATGCTGAATCTGAAATCAGACAACAAGGTCCTCATGCTGTGCGTCTTCATGTACCGCAAGGTGAGATTATGTTTACTGACCGCCTCTACGGGTCTCAGCAAGTAGACTTGTCAAGAGAATGTGGTGACTTTGTGCTGCGTCGTGCCGACGGAGCCTGGTCTTATCAATTGGCAGTAGTTGTCGATGACGCGATGATGGGTGTGACTGAGGTGGTACGCGGCCATGATTTACTTCTGTCAGCAGCACAACAGATTTATCTGTATAGACTGTTGGCCTACAGGGCGCCTGAGTTTGCCCACGTGCCGTTAGTATGTAACAGAGAGGGTAAACGTTTGTCAAAGCGTGACTCCTCGTTGTCGATGGAGAGTCTGCGCCGTGACTATAACACTGACCAGTTATTAGGAATTATTGCCTCACTTGCGGGGCTGTGTAATAATTTCTTACCTGTGACGTTGACACAGCTTCTTGAGCTGTTCAGTTGGAAACGTTTACGTTCTGTACCGGTTGTTACAGTGTAGGCATATAAACGTTATGAGTAAACAAGTCGGCCAAATCATTGTTATAATGTGAGAAGCCGCTAATGCCGTGGGATATTGCCCGAGGGAAGCGACAGTTTATTATCCACACTAATCAATCTCCATATTATGAAAACACGTAAAATCGCACGCAATTCACTGCTCGGAATCCTTTGTCTCGGTACACTCGTAGGCGGAACAGGCTGTTCAGCAGTCAAAAATACATGGAATGGTATGAATCAGACCGGTCAGGGTGCAACCGCCGGCGGAGCTGCAGGTGCTGCTGTAGGTGCCGGTATCGGTGCTCTTATCGACGGTGGCAAGGGTACATGGATCGGTGCGCTGGTAGGTGCCGCACTCGGAGCCGGAACCGGTGCTCTTGTCGGTAATCAGATGGACAAACAGAAGAAGGAACTTGAGAAACAATTAGCTCAGGTACAGGCACAGGAGCAGGCTAACGCTGAGGCTATAAAAGTGATGACTGTCAAAGACAGCAATAATCTTGATGCCATAAAAGTTGTTATGGGTGATGCTGTACTGTTCCCAACTGGTTCTTATACCTTATCGGCTGATGCTCAAGCTGTCTTGAGTCGAGTGGCTTATAATCTTGAACAGTTCCCGAACACAGATGTTACAGTTGTCGGTTATACAGACAATACCGGTACTGAAGCTGTCAATCAGAAGCTTTCACTCGAACGTGCTCAGAGTGTAGAGGATTTTCTTGAAACTAAGGGAATAGCCGCTAACCGTCTTAAAGCTGTAGGTGACGGCTGGAATAATCCTATCGCCTCTAACGCTACAGCAGCCGGACGTGCTCAGAACCGTCGTGTAGAGATATTTATCACTGCTGATAAGGATATGATCTCGCAGGCTGAATCACAGGCCCAGTAATCATGTCGAAAGCACGGTTGAAAAAAACGCTCAACGAGCTTAGCAAAGAGCAGATTATCGAAATGGTAATCGAGATGTACGATGCCCGTAAAGAGGCTAAGGATTATCTCGAATACTGGCTTGATCCTGATGGAGACAAAGAACTGGAAAAACGCGAGGTAATGATAAGACGTCTTTTCTTTACCACTTCCGATCGTCCGCGTAAGTTACCTTCGGTCTCCGATATAAAGAAGATAGTCAAAGACTTTACTACAATATGTTTTGATTCTGACAAGACAGCGAGGCTGTTGCTTTATATATGCGATAGTTATGCTGCCTGGATGAAAGTAAAACGTTTCGGCCGTACAGCCTCCGCAGCCGCTCAGCGGTCTGTGGAGACTGCGGCTGCTTATATAGAGAGTACGGAACAGCAGGAGCGTTTCGGTATTCGTCTCGATAATGTACGTAACCTTATCAACCAGCTTATAAAGCAGGAACTTGAAGCTCCTGTGCGCCGTCGCCGTGGTTTCGGACTTTGGGGTTGGTAATAAAAGAAGTATTATTTTTTCGGTTATGACACATAGCGAACTGGCAGATTGTTACAGGAGTTTGTACCGCCCTTTAGGTATGTACGTACTGAAACTTGTCGGTGATGTTGATGAGGCTGAAGATATTGTGCAGGAAGTATTCGGCACTCTTATTGACCGTAGCAGCGATATAGCGCTTGCTACGGTCAAACCGTATCTATATAGATCTGTACATAACAGGGCTCTGAACTGGTTACGCAATAACCGTGGAGAGACTTCAATAGAGGGTATAGAAGAAGTTACTGATGAGGATATAGATACCTCGGAGCGCGATGCGCGGTTGTGGGTAGAGATAGGTCGGCTGCCTCAGCGCTGTCGTGAGATATTTCTTATGGCTAAACGTGACGGGCTGAGTTATGGTGATATAGCAGAGGAGTTGGGAATATCTGTTAAAACTGTAGAGAATCAGATTACTAAAGCTCTGGCTCGTCTGCGTGACACTTTGAATTCGCGAGGAGGACGCAAGGTGTTCTTTCTGCCGTTTCTGGTGTAGGATTTTTAGGAGGCGAAAGGAGGCGAGCTGAAGCTCGCTCACAGAACCAGGAGGCAAATAGGAGGCACAGCGTAGAGGAAATACATCTTGAAGGAAATACATCTTGGAAATTTTTTTTGGAGGGAGTAGGGGTTTTTGTAGGGGATAGTGTATAAGGGATAGAAAAGAATGATAACAGATGAAACTCCGAAATGAAAATTTTGATAGCGAAGTCGAGTTTGTTGCGCGGTATTGGAGACAGGATGCTTTTGAGCCGCAACAGGCTATGGAGCGTGCCGGTCTTATTAAGCCTATGCAGAAAGTCGGCATACGGTTACATCGCCTCATAAACCCAGGTCACTCAGGTCAGCGACGTATATGGACGGCTGCGGCTTCAGCCGGTGTGGTACTTATAGCCGCAGCAGCCGGACTGTATCTCGGATTGCGTCCTTCCGAGCCGGTTGTTGATACGCCTAAGACAATCAATGAGACTGTAGAGCAGGTGTCTACACAACAGCCACAACGTATGCAGGTGAAACGTATCGAGTTTGAAGACGCTTCGTTAGCTGAGGTAGTAGCAGCTATCGAACATACTTATGATGTAAAACTCGGTAATGTGCCGGAGTCGTCTACACAACATATTACAATGAGTTATTCAGGTACGGCTGATGATGTGGTCGAGACTCTCAACGAAATTTTCGGACTACATATTACCGTCGAAGACCCATAATTTACTGATCCTTAATCTAACTATATATTTCCTTCAACATGACACGACGTACACTACTGACCCTCGCGGCCACGGTGTCACTACAGTTCTCTCTGCTTGCCGAGAATGTGACTATCAGTGCCCGTGACCGTGAGGCCAGTGTCGTGTTTGCCGAAATAATGAGGCAGACCGACAAAAATTTTATCTATGATCCTGAACTGCTCAGGAATATGCGTGTAAGCATATCGGCTCACAACGAACCGCTCGATAAGGTACTTAACCGTATGCTTGCTCCTATAGGAGTAAGTTACCGTATAAAGGGGCGCAATATACTTCTGAGTCGCATGCAGTCGCCGAAGCCAAGTACGCAATATACTGTCAGCGGTTTTGTACGCGAGCAAGGTAGCGGTGAAGCTCTTATAGGTGCTATAATTACTGACACACTGACCCGCCGCTCGGCACAGACTAATAGCAACGGCTTTTATACGCTAACAATACCGACCGGAAAGGCGGTGTTGCGCACATCATATCCCGGTTTCGAACCGGTAATTACCGATTTAGGTAATGTACACTCCAGAACCCGTGCCGACATCGAGCTTGAGATGCTTCACACACTTGCGGAAATCGAAGTGTTAGAAACACGTAATCATCTGTTGGCTATGGAGTCAACACATATAGGTGCTACCAATCTTTCAGCTTCTGCCATAGCGGCCACACCTACTCTGCTTGGAGAAAGCGACATTATAAAAGTGCTTCAGCTAGGACCGGGTGTTTCGGCAGGTAACGAAGGTCTGGCGGGATTGTATGTACCTGGCGGCAAAGCTGA
>CAMWKC010000037.1 GCA_947174735.1 uncultured Porphyromonadaceae bacterium | reverse complement strand
GTTTTATATATACTGATTAATTGATCAATTTTGTGACCTGCAGCCACCGACTTCTGGTAGCGCAGGTCACAAAATTTTAAACTCTATCTGATCATAATTATTAAATACGTTAATAACATTAACCGAGGTGTTACATGTGTTCAGAAAATGCTAAAAATGGCTTTTTACTCATGAAATATATCGTATACCTAACTGTCGTATGCCTATCTGTGTTCCTGACGTCATGTGGCAACAAGGATAAAGATAGATTGACGACAGCTCTACAAGTTCTTAAAGAACGTCCGGATAGTGCATACCTCCTTCTCAAAAGCATTGACTACAACTCACTTGATACTGAACGTGATAAAGCTGAGTATATACTTGCCCGTGCTAAGGCCAATCTGTATAACGGACGTTCGCTTATGACCGATACAATGCTGAATCAGTCGATAATCTTTTTCAAAAACGCAGGTGATACAACTTCATATATCGAAGCATCAATGGTACAGGCCAGACATTTACGTTCTTTGGAAAAGAATATTGAGGCTTATAAGCTTATTGAAGTACTTTCATCTGAAATGCCGAAAGATATACAACAGAAGCTCAATCAGGAACTACTGAGCTTTTCATTCGCTGACAAAGATTTCAGTAAGTCCTTAGAGATAATTGATAAACAGATAGAATTAGCTGACAACGAAGCGGAAAGATTTAATTTCGAAATCAAAAAAATCACACCTTTAATATCTTTGGGCCGGAGTACGGATGCCGTAGCTCACTGTGATTCTCTTTTCGCACTATCTGCCGCTCCCGCAATAGGTAGTGATGAATGGCTGTATATACGTATGAACTATGCGGCTGCCCTTGGAGAGAAAAAAGAAACAGCAGCAAAGGCATGTACTATTCTTGAAGACATAATACAACGAACCGACAGAACGAAGGTCTCTAAATTAATAGAACTTTATATCCCGCTGGTAAACCTATATATGAATGCCGGGAAGTTAGATGAATCTGAAAAGTATCTCGGAATGATCGAAAAAACCGGAATTGATATTGCTGAACAGGATGCTGTGGCAGCGGCCTATCTTGATTTCCTTAAAATAACACTTGACTATAAAAAAAGCGGAGCCTTATCTCTCAGCAAAATCAGCAATGTAGCCCAATCTCTGAGGAAAGTAAGCAAAGATCTTGAAATAAAGAAACAGGAACGCGATGATGCTTTGGAGTCAGCTTACGATCTGAGCAAGAATAATTATGAATTGACTATTAAGCATCAGAGAATGTGGTTGATTATAATACTCATTGCCTTTATCAGCACTCTTGGCATTACATTTTTCTGGTATTTGTCACGTAGACGCCACATTAAACTTCTGGCAGCTGAGGAACGAATTGAGACATTGGAAGAACTACTAAAATCAGCAAACAATCCTGCCACAGATAAGAAGCAGGGCCTGCTTAAGAGACTTCTTCTGCAACAGCTTGGTATCATCAAGACATTTGCTGAATCTCCTACTACACAGAATCAGGAAGCGTTGCGAAAAATCAGCAATATCGGTAATTCTGATACCCCCATAGATAGTCTTGTAAAATGGGATGACATGTATCCGGTCATAGATGAATTATATAATGGCTTTCACGAAAACCTTTTGAACAGATACCCCGGACTCTTCTCGGAAAGAGAAATTCAAATTATCTGTCTAATCAGAGCCGGATTCTCGACAAAAGAAATAAGTGTTCTTATTCAGCAGTCATCCAATTCAATTTATGTCAGCAAAACTGCTATTAGAAAGAAGCTCGGACTACAACCAAAAGAAGACTTTATGGAGTCTTTTATAACCTCGATTCCCACTCCCCCTAAGGCTTAAGATACAGATAAGACCATTTAAGATTTTTATATTACCACTATTACTGATTATCAGATTATTACATATCGCTATTTAAGAGAATTATGATACCGTTTAAGTAGGTGTAAACCCTGATTTCGGCCTAACTTTGCGGTATGAAAATTCAAATTCTTAACGATATGAAAAAGTCATTTACCGTACTTATGACAGCCGTCTGTATGCTGTCGGTACATGCTCAGAAAGAGAGTCAGCTTCAGGAAGTGACGATAGTTGCTTCACGTACACTTAACGATGCAGAGGGATATACGACCACTCTTCGAGGTACAGATATAACCAAAGGTAAACCTGCAGCTGATGTGCTAAGTTTTCTTCCCAACATATCATGCGAAAACGGCATCTTCAAAATCAATGGATTTGCAGTAAGTGAAATTTATATTGACGGTGTGAAACTGTCCGACTTATCGGAGCTAAATAACATACCGGGTGAGATAATAGATAAAGTACAGGTAAAATATCTTGCCGGTGCTGATCAAAACTCAGCAATCAGCGGCGGTATAATAATGATTACTCTCCGCCGTCCACCGGAGGGCGGATATTACGGCAGCATTATGGCTAATGCAGACTGGTATCGTTCCTGTGGGTTCGGTAATGAGGGAATAGGAGGTATAATTAACTACCGATATAAAAATCTTAGTGTGTACAATAATATTTATATCGGTAAGTCAAAACTTAAAGAGACTACAGAACAATATATCACCGGGTCAGAGCTGCAAACCTTCCTAACCGAAACTACAAAATCAAACAGTTCTGATTTTCGCAACCGCCTCAGTCTGACACAGCAGTTTAATTCAGGCGCACAACTCGGAGGCAGTTATTTCATCGCTACTTCCTGTCCGAAACCATCTTCCGTCTCTATGGCAGAAAATTCCCTGTCGGCAATATACAAACGAATGAACACTATCACTCAAGAAGGCACACTGAAACTCTACCTTCCACTCGGTAGGAAAGGGGCTGAGATGGAGGTGACAGCCGACTATTTTAACCGTAACAATAATGAACACGCCACTTATATTTCAGATAGTGATATGGTCGGAACTACATACGACAAGAATAATCTGAATCTTTGGAAATTCAAAGCGGACTTTCTTTATCCACGTAGTCGCAGACTTTCATGGAAATTTGGAGTTTCAGCACAATGGATTTCTTCAACGTTCAACCCATCGGTCACTGTGGAAAGTGATCGCTTCAATGTAAGCTCCTTTCCTACACAGACAAACGGCTTTACTCCCATTATATATGCTTCAACACAAGGTATAGTCCGGAAGATACGTTACAGTGCGGGTATAAACTGGCAGCTCAACAGAATAAGCTACGAGAATAAAAACGCAGAAGTAAAGAACTCCAATAACCAATGGGCTATAAACCCGACTGTCCAGCTCATGATGCCGTTTGGTTCAATAATGAATCATGCAGTCATGCTAAGCTACAAGCGGACATTGAGTAATATTCCTTATACTGCCATTTCATCAGTAATAGACTGGAAAGATACCTATAATTACTCGGTTGGCAATCCTGAACTTAAAGCACAGTCGACAGATATGCTTATGGCAGGACTGTCTTTATTCAGAAATAAAGTAAATATCACTGCCATATATGCACATTCATACAACCAAATATATTGGCAGACCTTTCAAGACACAGAGAATCCCGATGTATTTTATACAAAACCGATAAATATTTCCGGTCAAAATATGTGGGGATTCGGAGCAGAATTGGTAGAAGTACCTCTGAGCTGGTGGAAATTCAAACTGTCAGGCCGAGTTGAATTAACACCTGAAAATATAACTGTCGGGACTGTCTACTATAACAAAATCCATTTCAGGGAATATTTTTATTTCAATAATAACTTCACATTCCCTAACGGCTGGGGAGGCATGCTTAATATCGACTTTGAACCTACTTACCGTACACTTGACCGTACTTATCATACTGTATATAACGTAACCGGTCAAATCCACAAGATGCTGTTCAATGATAACCTTCAGGTGGCAGTTGAGTTTTCACCAATAGGTAACCGACGTAAGCTTGACAGACAGGTCGGAATGAATAAGGTATCATACAAATATACCTCTCCGGTACAATATGCAGCCTTATCACTAATATGGAATTTCTCCGGTGGCAAACAGGTCAATGTAAATGTAATTGACGGAATACAGGACTATCATGAAACCAAAGACAATAGATAAAATAAGTATCTATTAATACTTTTAATACTTTATCTTGTCAGGATCAGAAGCCCACTTCTCGAAGGCGCGGATTGTTGCACTATTGGCTACACGTATACCCGGAACATAGCGTTCGTGAGGATTACGGTCCATCTCGTCATAGATAAATTTGTCTGAGAAATCAATGGCGGCAGCGTCTTCTTTGGTGTTGCCATAGTATATCTTCTTTACTCCGGCCCAGTAAAGAGCACTCAGACACATCGGACAAGGCTCACAACTACTGTACACGACGCAATCACGTAGTTGGAAATTCTGTAACTTACGACAAGCAGCACGTATGGCTGATATTTCTGCATGGGCTGTAGGGTCATTGTCGCGGGTTACAGAATTGACACCGGTAGCTATAATCTCACCGTCGCGTACTATAACGGCACCGAAAGGGCCTCCACCCTTATCAATATTCTCAACAGAAAGATGGGCCGCTAATTCCATAAATTCAGGATTATATTCTTTATCTATATTCTCTATATTTTCCATATTCTATGTAATTTTATATGTTAACAAACATCTATGTCTACTATTAAAACACTCCCGGCACATTTATTTCCGCATCCGAAGGTAAACTTTCTTTGACACTGACAAGCGATTATCAAGCGAGATTTCGTAACTTCGCACTCATGATTCGATTTCGTTTAGTCTTAACCTGTGCCTTATGGCTGTGTACGGTAATATGTGCCGTAGCACAGGCACCGGGTAGCCGTCAGAGCGGCTCAATGTCCCCCGGAGCACCGACAGCCGGAAACGGCCAACCACAATATAAACCGGGCAACGCCTGGACTCTTACTGTACCTCTCGGTCTGCATGTCGATAACACTATCGATACACTGACTTATAATTATCAGCAACGTAATCTTCCTGCTATGGGCAGTGATGCGTGGGCTACCACCGGTAACTTAGGCGCTGAAGGACTTAATATGCTCTTTTTCGGACGTCCGAAACAGGAAACATTTTTCTTCGATGATGCTCTTGCCCGCTGGTTACCCTCGCTGCGGACCCAGCGTCTCTTTAACGTCTATCAACCAAACACAGTAGTACAGTATAACTTCGGAGGCGGGCGTCAGAATAAGACAGACCGTCTGCAGGCTGATTTTGCCGGTAATGTTAACAGACGTATCGGTGTAGGTGCTTCGATGGACTATCTTTACTCGAAAGGCTGTTACGAGAATCAGGCTACAAAAGATTTCTCGGTAGGTCTGAATGCCTATTATTTAGGTGACCGTTATGAATTCCAGGGTATATTTCAGCAGTTCAATTTTCTTAATAAAGAGAATGGCGGCATCACCGACGATCTCTATATCACTGATCCGGCGGAACTTCAGGGCGGTGTCGATAAAATCGAAGCAAAGAGCATACCTACACGTCTGTCTACAGCACATAACCGTGTGAACGGTGCCAACTTCTTTATGACACACGCATGGAAAGTAGGTTTCTGGGAAGACGAAGAGGTTAACGACACGCTGACACGTCAGCGCTATGTACCGGTGACACGCTTCATCTATTCACTTGACTATCACAAACGCCATCACTTCTTCATTAATACTAACACGACACAGGCACACGATTTCTGGGAAAATTTCTATCTCGACCCGTCGCGTACCGATGAGGACCAACGCTACTGGTCGCTTACCAATACTGTCGGATTCGAAATGATAGAAGGCTTCAAGAAATGGATGCAGTTCGGTCTGTCGGCATACGCTTCGTGGGTAACACGTCGTTTTCGTCAGAGTACGGATTTTGAGTTACCTGAACTTACCGAAGAACAGATAAACCAGCTAACTCCTCTACCAGCCGGATTCAGTGTAGCCCCTCAGACCACGCTCAACAGTCTTGTAGTCGGAGGACGACTCTCACGCACACGTGGTTCTATAATACGTTATAATGCCGATGCACGTTTCGGAATAACCGGCGATATGGTCGGTGACATTGATCTGCATGGCGAAATATCAACACGTTTCCGTCTGTTTGGTGATACTGTCGAGATAGCAGCTGATGCGGCTCTGCGTAACCTCACCCCTTCTTATTTGCTACGTCACTATATCTCAAATCATTTTGCATGGGATAACAACTTCGGTAAAGAACGCACTGTAGAGATAGGCGGACACCTGAATATTCCTTGGACCCATACAGTACTCTCTGCACGTGTAGCTAATCTGCAGAATCGTGTCTATTTCAATGCTAACTCGCTTCCGGCACAGTACGGTGGTAGCATACAGATATTCTCTGCCTCGCTGTCCCAAAAGCTTAAAGCAGGTATATGGCATTGGGATAACACAATTACCTATCAGGCTACCGCTAATGCCGATGTGCTGCCTTTACCGGCCCTGACAGTATATAGCAACATGTACATAGACTTCCGCGCTTTCAATGTGCTACGCCTGCTAATCGGGCTTGACTGTGATTATTATACCTCCTATTATGGTATGGAGTATCAGCCGGCCACAATGACATTTCATGTACAGGACGCTTCAGAGTCACGCATCAAAGTCGGTAACTATCCTCTTTGCAACGCATATATTACGGCACGCCTCTACAAAGTACGCTTCTATGTCATGTACAGCCATGTGAACCAAGGCCTATTCTCAAAAAACTACTTCTCGATGCCTCACTACCCTATTAATCCGGGACGCCTGCAGTTTGGTCTGAGCGTAGACTTCCCAAACTAAAACAGCAAATAGCTATAAGATTTATAAAAATATATGCTTTATATTCTTATTTTCTCATAGCTATTTTCTCTTATTTGCTTTTACTCTCCTATACGCTGTCTAAAAGCCTCGATTGCGGCGTCGGGCCTTTGACATAGCTTCTTTTATGCCGCCGGATTCAATAAATTCGGCTTCAATCTTTTTGAGTACTTTAGCCAGCATAGCGTCAAGCTGACTAATCTGGGTTATCATTATGTTGGCTACAGTTTCGTTGCTGCGTTCACGACACTTATCCGCAAATATCAGCGGATCATCATTATTGATACAATATTCGCGAGCCGCACTTGTGCGTTCGTCGTCCTTATGCCAGATAGTCAGTTGATGCTGACGTAGATAGTCGTTATAGTCCTCACGCAGTTCTCTTATAGAACCACGTGCTATTCCCAACAATTTAATACACATCTCAGCTGAAACAGTAGCATCGCTTATCCCTTCTACTATATTCTGTTTACAAGAACGGGCTGCTTGACGCATTTGGTCAATGGTACGTGTGCCATGTAAAGCCCTGTTTATAAATAATTCTGTCACATCACAGATTATAACAGACTTCTTATATACATTCCAATCGGTGTAATCGCCTGCAATCTTAAGAAATTCACTCATGTTGTGGTTATCTTTAGTATTAATTTCACTATTTAATTTATAAGTCTTATAAATCTTATAAGTCTTATAAAATTTATAAGATGTATAAGATGTATAAAATAAGTTTTATAAGATTTATAAGACTTTTAAATCTTATAAAACTTATTTTATACGCTGTAAAACACTGCTTTTACACTGCCTACATGCTGTTCATAGACAGCTCTCAGTCTCTACACTCAGTCTTTATCTTTGAGCACACCGAGCTTTTTGCCGACTTTGATGAAGGCGGCGATAGCGCGGTCGAGCTGTTCGCGGTTATGACCGGCTGACAGCTGCACGCGGATACGGGCCTGTCCTTTCGGCACTACGGGATAGTAGAAACCGGTAACATAGATGCCTTCTTTCTGCATCTCGGCAGCAAATTCCTGCGACAGTTTAGCGTCGTAGAGCATCACGGCGCAAATAGCGCTCTGTGTGGGCTTGATGTCAAAGCCAGCCTCAATCATCTTATCACGGAAGTAGTTGACATTCTCCATGAGTTTGCCGTGCAGTTCGTCGCTTTCACCGAGCATCTTGAACATCTCGATTGAGGCACCTACTATGGACGGAGCAACCGAGTTAGAGAACAGATAAGGACGTGAACGCTGACGCAGCATATCGATTACCTCTTTCGGACCTGTGGTAAAGCCACCCATAGCACCACCGAAAGCTTTGCCGAGTGTACCGGTGAAGATGTCTATCTTACCGTAGCAGTCGAACTGCTCGGCTACACCATGACCTGTAGGACCTACGACACCGGCTGAATGGCTTTCATCAACCATGACGAGAGCACCATATTTTTCAGCTAATTCGCATATCTTGTCCATAGGTGCCACATTACCGTCCATAGAGAACACACCGTCAGTAGCTATAATCTTATAACGGCAACCGGCTTCGTCAGCCTCCTTGAGACAACGCTCCAAATCAGCCATGTCAGCATTAGCATAGCGATAGCGTTTAGCCTTGCACAGACGTACACCGTCTATGATAGAAGCATGGTTAAGTGAGTCGGAGATGATAGCATCCTGTTCGGTAAACAGAGGCTCGAACAGACCGCCGTTGGCATCGAAGCAGGCAGCATAAAGTATGGTATCCTCAGTCTTGAAGTAGTCACTGATAGCCTTCTCAAGCTCTTTGTGCATATCTTGTGTGCCGCAGATGAAACGTACAGACGACATACCGTAACCACGCTCGTCCATAGCTTTCTTAGCTGCTTCGATAAGACGCTTGTTGTCGGCAAGGCCGAGATAGTTATTGGCGCAGAAGTTGAGTACTTCGCCTTCGGTATTCTCAACGTTAATGTCGGCTTTCTGAGGGGTAGTTATAACGCGCTCGTTCTTATACAGACCGGCATCCTTGATGTCCTGAAGCTCTTTAGTGAGATGTTCTTTGAATTTCGTATACATAATATTAGATTTATAGGCGGACCATACGGCACAAAGTATGCCTCTTACGGCCGTCAGATGTTTTATTGCCCAAAGTTAATGTTTTTCTATCATACCTCAGCAAAGGGAAGTGAAAAAAAATTGCTACAAAAAAACACCAACCTTATATGGTATTTCAGAGTGAAGCATTAAATTTGCAAAAAAATAAGTATACCCATAGTCAAAACCTGACTCTATCATGAAAAATATTCTAATTATAGGCGCCACCGGACAGATCGGATCCGAACTCACCATGCGTCTGCGCCGTGAGTATCCCGGGGGCAATGTCGTAGCCGGCTACATACCCGGAGCAGAACCTAAAGGCGAACTGCTTGAAAGCGGTCCGTCGGAAATCGTAGATATAACCAACCCGCAGCAGATAGCCGACGCTGTGGCCAAGTATGATGTAGACACCATCTACAACCTCGCCGCTCTGCTGAGTGCCGTGGCCGAAGCCCGTCCGCAGTTAGCATGGAAGATAGGTGTAGGAGGTCTCTACAATACACTCGAAGTAGCCCGCGAGAAAGGCTGTGCCGTTTTCACACCCAGCTCTATCGGCTCGTTCGGTAAATCAACACCTCATGTAAAGACACCTCAGGATACTATACAGCGTCCCGACACTATATACGGTGTGACAAAGGTCACAGGTGAGATGCTCAGCGACTATTATGCACGTCGTTTCGGTGTTGACACTCGTTCAGTACGTTTCCCCGGTCTTATATCATACGTAGCACCTCCGGGCGGCGGTACAACCGACTATGCCGTAGACATCTATTATTCTGCCGTCAAGGGACAGGACTTCAAATGTCCGCTGAAACCCGGCACATTTATGGATATGATGTATATGCCGGATGCTCTGCGCGCTGCTATAGAAATAATGGAAGCTGATCCATCACGTCTTGTACACCGCAACTCGTTCAACATTGCTTCGATGAGTTTTGATCCGGAGATTATCTACAACAAGATAAAAGAGTATGTGCCTGACTTCAAGATGACCTACGAACTTGACCCGTTGCGTCAGGCTATAGCCGACTCATGGCCCGACAGTCTTGACGATTCATGCGCACGTGCCGAATGGGATTGGAAACCGGAGTATGACCTGGACGCCATGACACGTGACATGCTTGTCAATCTGCGTAAAAAATTCGGTATCGCCGAACCTGCAATGGCTTAAAATATCTCCATATATCATCGGCAACTGACCGACAGAATACAAAAAACCGAAAACTATTTTTTAGTTTTCGGTTTTTTGTATAATTTTGCCCCCGAAAACTTACCCCCTCACCAATGCAAAAAGACTCACTCGCTCCCGAGACATACGCTGCCCTTGCAGAAGCCATAATGGACATAATATGTACCCAGGGTCCGAAAGCTGCCACAATGGACTATGTAGCAGCCAGACTGCAGATGAGCAAACGCACTCTGTATGAGATTTTCGGCAGTAAGGAAGGCATGATAATCGATGTTGTAGGGCATGATATGCATAAGAACCATGAACTATATCGTCACATCTTTGCTACTTCTCCCGATGTGCTGGTAGCACTGACACGAATCTTCCGTAAGCAACGTGATCTTATGACGCGTATGAGTCCACGGTTCTTCCGCGATATGGATAATATCTACCATAAAGTACGTGCCACGTATGATCATCTCCACAAAGAGCATGAAGAAGATATGTTGGCTGTATTTAATAAAGGTGTAGAACAGGGTATGTTCCGCCCCGGAGTAAATTATCGTGTGCTGAGCCGTCTGATGAAAGTACAGATGGAAAGTCTCAAACGTATGGAAGAAGTCTTTCCTCCTGATATAACTCTGCTCGAAGCTTACGATACTATGGCGATAGGTCTACTGCGTAGTATAGCGACTCCTGAAGGCATGGCTAAACTCGATCGCCTTATACCTGACCTCTGAAATAATTTTTCTACTGAGGCTCAGTAGAAAAACTATTTAATGAAACGAAATAACAAACAAATTATCAGAACTATTTATTTTCAACCAAACTACAATGTCATTCAAGCATTTACTGACGGTCGTGATTATGTTCACAGGCCTCTGCGTTCCAATGAGAGCTGCAGACGACTCAGCAACTGCCGAAGGCCGTACACTGCGTCTGTCGCTACGCGACTGTCTCGACATCGCACTACAGGACAACCCTACGGTGCGTATTGCCGATATGGAGGTCACCCGCACTGATTACTCCAAGCGTGAGACTCTTGCAGCTCTCTTCCCCACTATTGACTTTTCAGGCGCCTACCAGCGTTCTATCGAATTGCAGACTATCCGTATGAACATGGGAGGCCAAAGCCAGTCAATCAAAATGGGTTCGGACAACTCCTGGAATTTCGGATTTTCGGCATCAATGCCACTTGTCTCAGCCCAGTTATGGAAGTCTATAAAAATATCAGATACTCAAATTCTGGCCAGTCTTGAGTCTGCACGTACATCACGCCTAAACCTTGTCAATCAGGTACGCCAGGCTTACTACGGACTTATGCTCGCTCTCGCCTCCCGACAGGTAATCAAACAGAATTACGATGTAGCGCTCTTTAACGCTGAGCTGTTTGAGAAGAAATTTCAAGCCGGTACAGCTTCCGAATATGATGTACTGCGCTCTTCGGTACAGGTAAAGAACGTAGAGCCCGAACTTCTGCAGGCCGATATCGCCGTACGTCAGTGTAAGCTGCAGCTTCTTGTACTGATGGGCATTGACAACCGTGTGGATATAGAGCCAACCGTGACTCTCGAAGACATGCGTGCCGATATGATGGTTAAGACATCGGCGGTAGACCGTTCACTGGCTGACAACTCTTCGTTGCGTTCACTCGACCTTCAGGCACGTATGGCCGCCCAGACTGTAGCCCTGCGCAAACTCGCCTGGGTACCTACACTTGGTGTAAGTTATAACCTCAACTGGATGTCGCTAAGCAACGGCAATGCTTTGCGTAACCTTCAGTTCAATCCCTATAGTAACGTTGCGTTAGCCTTGCAGATACCTATCTTTTCCGGCGGTTCTCGCTACTATGCCCTGCGTCAGGCACAGGTACAGACCAAACAGTTAGCTTTGCAACGTGAAAATCTTATCAATACTCTTGATATGCAGGTAGAACTCGCACTTGATAATATCGACCGTCAGGCACGTCAGATAGACACATCGGCCGAAGGAGTGCGACAGGCTGCCAAAGCACACGACATAATGCAGAAGAGCTTCGAGATAGGTGCGGCCACATACCTTGACCTGCGAGACAGCGAACTTGCCAACACCACTGCCCAGTTAGTGTACTATCAGGCAATCCACACATATCTGGTGTCAACAGCAGAACTTGACCTGCTTTTAGGTAAAGAGCAATAATATTATTATCATAAACATAGCAGAATACTTAGTAATTCCACACATTAAATAAATTCCCATACCAACGATCATGAAAAGTTTCGTATATACCTGTCTCTTATAAACATATCCGAGCCCACGAGACTCCTGAGCATCTCGTATGCCG
>CAMWKC010000036.1 GCA_947174735.1 uncultured Porphyromonadaceae bacterium | reverse complement strand
AATTACAGTAGCGGGTCTGTTCCGGATTCTCACCGGATTCCCTATTAATCGCGTCGCCGCGAACCAAAACGTATTGCAAAGGTAAGGTTATTTTTCTAATTGACCAAAGAATCCTGTTAATTTTTTTAACATCTGTATATTTTCTGTATGCAGTTATTCTATATATACTATGTAGAAGTCTGACACTATGACAGATATTTTACAGGCGAAAGCACTATTCGGGTATATAGATAATCTCACCGTTTTCCAACTGATACGCCGTTCCCACACGCCGGCCTTTGTTACCGGAGGCGGGATTTTCAGCATCCGAGGGAGTATACTTCTTTATTTCGCTTCCTTCTTTGGTTATTATTTCCATGTTGTCTGCTCCCGGATTTTTCACTATGGTGAAATCTTCCTTGGAAAAAATCTCACTCATATTGAAATGAGTCACCAGTGCCACCATGAGAGCAACTGCAAATACCATAGCCACATCAAAGAGATTAGTAAGCATCCCTAACGGGTTATCCCTTTCATCATCTTCATAAAGAATCGGATTTCTCTTCATCTTTCAGTAATTTTAAGGTATATAAACTCAAGAGCATTAAATGAGCGGGCATAGAAACGCTGATTCACCTGAAGTGTAGCCAGACCGATACCGGCTACTAACATTCCGATTACTGTCGTAGCAAACGCCACCTGCATATTGTAAGCCATTGAAGCTATATCACCCACTGCAAGTCCTACAAGAGCCGGTCCCATAGGAATTAGCGTACCCATAAGACCAAGCATAGGGCCGAATTTTATCAACATTCTGTTTTTGGAGAGTATTTTCTGCACTTCTACCTGAAAGTCTGCTAAGGTATGTTCACAATAAATCCTGTCATCTTTATGTGCGACCATATCGCGCAGACAGCTGACCACAGGAGCATCTGACATACTGCCAAGACTGACGTCAGTATCTACAAGCCGTTCATAAGAATAATTATGAGTTATCTCCTGCATGGCAGAAGAAATGAGTTTCTGTTTCCGGTATTCGTTATAGAAACCGACTACGATGATTAGTGCTTTGCATAAAAGGTATAGAAGTATCAGAACCACCGGAATAAGTAGCCCGTTAGAGATTACGAATAATATATTAAAAATTCCATTCATGCCATACCATAGATTACAATAGTAATAACCATAATAATAAAAGAAATCAGATAAAGACTCTGCTTGCCGGCCTGCAAGTAACGGCATAACAAAGCTGCCCCTCCGACAGTCAGAAACACTACCAGCCCTGTCAGGACACCTGTCAGATTAAAATCAATACCGGGAAATAAGCGTACTGCTACTGACGATACTAAAGCTAACGGCACTGCAATCATTAAACCGGGATAAAAACGCAATAATACCGATTTATTGCTACGGGAAAATACAAAACCTATGAAAATCAGCACTTCTATAAATTCGAAAGCTGCCACTTCCTTTATGTTAAAGAAAGAGGATAATTCCTGTTTTGATAATCCGGTCATTATAATTGTAAGTATTCCGGCCGCAATACCCCAGAAAAGACTGTAGGCTACCATTATTCTGACAGGCATAATTGACAGTTTCACCACTGCACTTATTGCTATCATTATAAAAAAGATTAATAACAGAATTTTCATTTTTGCCTCTCTTTCCTCTTTTTTATAATGAATAGTAACAGTATAATAAACACTATACCTACTATTGCGGCAATCACATATCCTGAGACAGAACCGGAGGTGGAATCGGGAAGAAGACTGACACGTTCTTCCTTTAATACTTTACCTTCTGCCGGTTGAGCTGTAGCTTCAGAAATGGCATTTCTGTATTTATCGGCAGTTTCTTCACTAAGCTGAGACGAAGTGAACTCCTGAAGTTTTGCATTGGCACACACAAATTCGGTGCATGGTGCACCGTGACGCTCGGTAAGACGGGCATGAAGCTTAGCTGTGGCTGCCAACTGTTCACTGTCTGCATTCCAAAAACCTTTACGGGCACTTTCAAGCATTGTCGCTGTCATCTCTTGCAGAGCCACCGGATTCACTTTGTCAAAATATTCTTCAATACCGAGTCCGTTACTATCGGTGATATACATGTCGTAAAGCTCATCATACAGATTGGCTGAGAGGGCACTCGGACGCATGGCACTCCAACCGAAAATATTGCGGAATATCTTTCCGAACATCTGGGCAGTAGTGGCATCTCCTTTCATACGGGCTTTTATATACTCCGGATTCAGCAACGTGGCTCTTGTCTCTACTGCTACCGCCTCTTTAGCGTTCTGAAGACGCGGAAGATAAGAATTGCGGTAATCAGCTAACACTGCATCAGGTTCTTTACCGTTTATCGAAGTGGCGGCTAAAGACAACGCACCTGTAAACTCATAGACATGGTCAAGAGAGATAGGGCCCCATGTGTTACTCTGACGAGGCTGTACTATCACATCGGTACCTGTAATGGCAGCTGTAAAAAGGTCTTTATTCATGTTGCCCCAGTTCTCCTCATCACCATACATGGCACACATATTATTGATATAACCCTCGACAAGTTCCTGACGGTCATCCCATTCTCCGGAGTTTTCGGTATAACCTAACATTCCGGTACTGTAACCGGAATTGGCCGGTCCGAATACTCTCATAGTGGAGAGTTCTCTCGCTCTTTTCGGCGACTCTCCTTTCTCCACGAGTTCTTTTTCCTGCGCGATAGTGCCTTCGGCTACATAGTTCGGATAAATATCGTCAGTAGCCTGTGAAGCAAGCGCTACAGCGTCGGTAAGCATTTTGAGACGTGAACCGGCAATATCGCGAAGCTGTCCTGATACCTGCACAAGAATATTGATTCTCGGTCGGCCGAGTTCCTCGGAGGGAGTCAGTTTCATATCTATCACACGTCCCTGCTCATCTCTGACGGGTTCCACTCCGAGCATACGCATAGCCTGTGCCACAGTCGCTCCTTGCGAAGATATAAATTCTCCGGCCCAGAACGTATAGCTGACTTTTTTCGGATATTCTCCGTGTTGGTCAAAATAATTACGTAAAGTCTGCTCTGCCAAAACCACTCCGTTATTCCAGGCCGTTTTACCGGGAGTAGTCTCGGCATTTATGCTGTACATGTTCCGCCCCATTGGTAATACATTAGGATTCAGTACGGGATCTCCTCCGGGAGCAGGACGCACAGGCGTGCCGTTAAGCACCTTTAACATCGCATCAATCTCAGCACCGGCCGACTCGATAAGAAGCCTTCGTATTTCAAGAGCTTCCTTTGAATCGGATACCGAGGTAGCCCCATGTCCGGAAAGAACTTCTGTCAGCTCTCTTTTTACACCGGGAAGATAATGGTGGGCTATGTAAGTGAAGTCCTGTAGTGATTCTTTCGGAATTTTGCCCTTTTCGTAGTCTTTTTTCGCACGTTCGTAAGCTATCTTGTCTGCCATGACAGCAAGCACGCTCACGAGCATATCTTTATCTGAATAAGGCTCACCCATGATGTAAAAGGCACCGGTTATCTTTTCATTGGCTAATTCCTCTACAAAAGAATCCACCTTCTTAAGTTCGTCTATAGTGTAGACTCCTCCTTGTACGGAGTCAAGGTCTAGATCTCTGTGCAGACCATACTGTATTATCTGTTGTTTCAGCTTCGTATTGTTACGTGCAGGCTCAGCGATAACATCGTGCAATTCTTCGATAAGTGCATTATATTTTTGCCGCAGACCGCTTTCCACGTATGGAGGTGTGAGATGTGTCACCAGAACTGCGTGACTACGTCTTTTGGCAATAATAGCCTCACCTACGTTGCCGGTAGTGTAAAAGTAAAAATGAGGACGGTTTCCGATAAGCACATCGGCCCAGTCAGCTTGTGACAGGCCTACATTCTTACCGGGAGTAAATTCAAGATTACCGTGAGTGCCGAAGTGTATAAGAGCATCGGCACCAAAGGCTTTCTGCATGTAAAGGTAAGGAGCGATGTAGGAATGAGGCGGTACTACCTCCGCACCGTGCACAATCTTAAATTCGTCGTCACCTAATGCCGGACGCGGCTGCGGAAACAACAGAATGTTTCCATAACGTATTGCTGCTACCGCCAGACTGTCGTCACGTGCAAGCAGACTGCCGGGCGCTTTGCCGTAATGTGTCTCTACTTCGGCATACTTCTCAGGTAACAATACTTCTTTAGCCCAGCCTTCATAATCTTTCTTCTGAATCCATAACGGATTAGCTTCTTTCATAAACTGTTTCTGGGCAGCCGGAGCATACGAACCCATTACACTACCCCGTGACATAAGCTGCTGCCTGAATTGCTCAAGTGTCGGTGGCAGGCCGCTCACATCATAACCTTCGGCACGGAGTCTGTTCAGAAAATTATAGAGTGACGGTACCACTTCCATACCGGAGGCGAGAAGCGCGTCTTTACCGGGTGATTTAAAGTAACAAATAGCTATCTTCTTCTCTTTGTTAGCTTTTGTCTTCAGGCCCATAAATCGTTCAAACTGCTCTATGAAAGCGTCCGTCCTTTCCTTTTCGGGAGTGTAAAGAATATAACCTTCCTCATTCGGATTCTGTGTCGAGATACATAGCGGTATCATACCGCCGTCTGTTTCCGGTATTACAACACGTGCGTTAAGTGAACCTCCTCCTAAAGGTTTACTGATGTCGAGCCAGTCTTCACGACTCTGAGTAAGCGGGAATGGCATAAACAGGGGAATCCGATTATCATAAGCCCAGTTTATCAGCGAATCATTACCTAAGCGTCCCATAGGAAAATAGACTATAGCTTTCGGCCGGACAGCTTTTATCATTTCGCCGCGTCGCCGTCCGGTAGCAGTCAGAGGATATACATTATAGCCAAGCTGTGTCAGGCGTCTTACAATAGTATCAACATGAGTACGGTTATTTTCTACCGGAAAACTCACTCCTGAGATAAACGCCACATTCTCCCCTCCGTCATTATATAATCCTGTTTTTATAAGGTGTTCAGTGAGACTATCCGGGTCTTTGAAATATTTACCCGCTGCCAAGTGATAATACATTTCAGAAGGCATCTCAACAGGCGAAGCATAATCATGGTCACCGAAACGTTTCGGTGTGGCAATATTTCTCACATACCGCAGCATATTGCGGTAATTATCACGACAGGGATTTGAAAAATACTGCTGTAGCAGAGCACACTGTGTCGAATCAAGATTATGTGTGACAACAAAACTGAAATTGCGCAGTGTGTTGGTAAAGACCGGTACACCTTTCTTTGCTGCTTTGTCAAGTGACCGAAGCTGTAAGGAGTCAAGATACAGTCCGCGTCCGTACATCAGTACGGCATCGTACTTCTCAAAATCCGTCGCTTCTTCCATAGGTTTACATGTAACCCGGATATGACGGCTGTCATTATTAAGCACGATTTCCGCTGACTGCGCAGGTAACGGATTGACTACAAGGATTCTTGTCGGCCTCAACCATATACAATAGACTATTACAGCTACAGCAGCCGACAGAATAAGAATGTCGACAATCAACGTTATTTTTCTAACTCCTGACATAATCCAATCTAAAGATTTTCCATGATATAGGATTTCTTACGGCTCATCGCATCAGGTACAGGGGCAGCGAAAGCTTCCTTTATATGCTCAATGTATATATCCTGTATCTCACTTAGCTGACCTAAACCTTCAAGAACGGCCGATACCTTGTACCCTTCTTGCTCTAACTGCTCGCGCCATTCCACACCTATATCGTTACGGGCATGATCACCGGCCACAAACATAAATGGTACGAGTGTTACATTTTTGACATGCTGTGCTTTCAGACGGGCGAGAGTGGTGTTATATGTAGGATAACCTTCGACAGTAGCCACATGAAAAGCCGGAGTGCCGTCGGCAGAAAACATATAATCAATCTGTGAATATATGGCATTGGCCGGCGTCGATGTGCCGTGACCTATAAGTACCACAGCTGATGATTTACCGGTATATCGGCCATACTGTCCGGCCAGAATACTTACCACTTTCTCACAGTCTTCAATAGAGTAAAGCAACGGACGTCCTACACGGATTTCAGTAAAGAACGGTGCCATACGGGCTGCTTCGTTACGCAGTACTTCAGCTTCGATACCGTCTATGATATTGGTACCCTGTACTACGACATGAGTAAATCCGTCGGCAGCCAGACGTAGCAAGGCTTCCTGAGGTGTAGGTTTCGATATACCGCGCTTTTTGAGACGATCAATAATGATACGTGACGTGTAGGCTTCGACAACTTTTACATCCGGAAACATTTCCTGTGCCTTAGCATTGATAGCGTCAATGGTAAGTGCTCTTGTATCATCGAACGTAGTACCGAAATGTACCATAAGGATAGCAATGCGTTCCTTAGGCCAGTCGTTAAAATCCACTGCCTTTGTGCCTGTTACATAACATAAAAGCATAATTATAAGAATAAAGTGTTTCATATCTGTAATTTTGAGAATTTAAATTTGAAGGAACATCCTCCCGGAATATCAATACCCCGGGAGGATATTCAGAGAAACAAAGAAAAACTATTATATACTTTAGTATGAGCCAAATACTTATCTAAGATTTTCCACTACTCTGATCTGTTCAAAGTAGTAACCCGGTGCTATAGTTGCGCCGAGAGAAGTTTTACCTGTATTAACATCATATATGTAAATCTGCGGGCTACGGCCCTCGGCATCTACTCCTATATAGGCCTTATGATTCACGTATGCCATACGTGATGAGAAACGACCGCTGCTGTAGGCCAGACGCTGTCCGTTGTAAGTGACAGGACTGTTTGCTTTTGTCACCACATCAATTATAATATAGTAGTGGCTGAAGTCATCGATTCCGGTACCTCTCTGGTCTTCACGGGCATAAGCCATCACCTTATTGTCACCCATATAAATTACTGAGATGAGTTTACCGTCGGCAGTAAAGCCGTCATAATTCCGGTCAAAGGTTGTGGAACCGGCCGGTATCTTCAGCAGATGACTGTGTTCGTTACCTTCGGCGTCAGTGTTGAAACAGGCTATATAAAGGTTGTTATTACCATCAATAAAAGTTGAAGTCTGGAGTAATTCGCCATAAGCGCTGCCTACCATTTCGCAATCAAGGAAACAGGGTGTGTTACTCTCGACGGCCATAGTGACGGGATTGATGACAGCGGTTATCATAGGTGTCACACGCTGAGCGCGTTTACCGCCGCTCTTGGCATAATAGAAATAGAAAAGTTTATTGTCCGAGGCACGATAAGTCAGAATACCTGAAGTTGTGAATACCACTCCTCCTTCAGGCATACTTACATCAAGAGTACCTTCGGATATGATGCTCATGTCGTCGGCATTGAGCTTGGTCCATAGGATTTTGTCGCCATCACCGTTCGAGGCCATAATGACAAGAGTATTATCATTGAGCCATGCGTGGGTGTACTTACGTGTGGAATAGGTATTGGTCTGAAAGCGGCGTTCCTTAATTACCTCAATCTCGTTATTTCTGATAACGTACTTGGCAAAACGGTCACCCGATACAGGCACCTGATAGTAATATGCACCTTTGAGTATGGTTTCAAGCGACAGCAGTGAGTTGACTTCAGTACCGGCACCCTGAAAAGTAATTTCCGGCTGGTCAGCCTCGAGTGAGTTAATGCTGCGTACAAGGGTCTGCACATCGCGTCCTATACCGCCGTGACGGTCAAGAGCAACCCACAGGTCAAAATGATAGTCCTGAATGACTGATGGTCCATCGGAGTTACCGGGTTCGTCATTACTCTTACACCCTGTCATGCCGAAAGCTACGGATAGGGATATGAATAAGAGTAGCAGAAATTTAATCTTTCTCATAAGCGGTTATATATTTTGGTTAATTTATGAAGATTCTGAACTTAGCTCCAAAACTACGGCCCGGCTTCTGAAGCATATAATTGTCGTAGGCAAGCCTGTCAAATATATTATCACACTTCAGCGAGAGACTGTACCTATCTTCTTTCCATGAATAAGATATATAGACATCGGTAACATTTTGGGTGGGAATACGGGCTTTTGATGATGCGGTGCCGAAAGTCTCCCAGTTAAGATAATACCAGTGTATATACTGATATGTCATTCCCACTTTCAGACGGTCGGTCTTAGCAAACAGATTTCGGAAAGTATAAGAAGCTTCAGCATTACCGAACAGCCACGGACGGTTGGGCACACGGTTTCTGTACGTAGCCGACGGATTGCCGTCGGTCTTGTATTTTTTCAGATCACGTGCATCACACCAGCTACCGTTTGCTGTAAGCTGCAGGCAGCCGTTCCACAGATATGACAGCTCGACATCAATTCCTTTTATATCTATAGCCGGTTCATTGGCATATTGTATCATACCGTCACGTTCCGAAACTGCGGCACGGATGTAATTCTGTACATGACGTATGAATCCGTTTACCTCGTAACTGAACTGACTTGTCCTAACGACCGGAACATTGCCAAAGAGACCTATATTATAATTATTACTGCTCTCGGGATTCAGCGCAAGATTGGCATACACTGTTGTACCGTTGCCTAAAAGCTCACGGGATAAAGGCAGACGCACACTGTGTTCGTATGATGCTTTGACCGAGAGCGGTTCACATATCTTATAGCGGCTGCCAAGACCAGCTCCCCAATAGCTTTTAACAGTATGGGAATCTATTTTGTCAGACCCGGTAATTGTAAAATTATCAGTCTGTTCTATCGAAAGTGAATTGATATAGTCCTTGACAAAATATGAAGTTTGCCATCTGCGGTCAAAGAATGTTTGTAAATATGTCAGCGATATTATATGTTTACTAATTACATCTTTTGATGGCTCAAAAAACCTGTCCGCTTTATCATATCGCTCATTACCCCGACGGTTAAACATATAGTTGAGAGAAAATACATGATGTCGGTTCAGTTCATAATCCGCTCCGGCGTTGACTATCGTCAGCGGACGTTTATACACACGTAGTGTACGTGTTTTGTTATTCAGTTCGTTGCCAGATGAAGGCAGCCATGTGCCGTCCCACGAGTATTTACGGTAGGCTGTATCCACAGTCTCGCTATGATTCCATGTATATGACAGGGCAGCCCGGACTGAAATACGATTCCAGCGTTTGTTATAGCGTGCGGAAACGGCTTGGGAATTTGCGTGCCGGCTTGCTTCACCATAAACTTTGTTCTGTATAGCTCCGGTCTGTAGTTCCTTATCAACCTTGTTATAAGAGACACCCACAAAAAAACGGTCTGCCCACCTGACATCGGTCACACCTGCTTCTATCTGACCGAAAAGCGAAAAGTAATCGTCATGAAATCTGCGTCGCTGCGTAAATATATAACGATCCTCCTCATCACTCCACACCTCAACTCCCTTCATCATATAGTTATTCTTCGAATATCCGATACTGAATGTCGGCTGTATCACTACTGCCGTGCCGGGTATGAAATACTGTCCGGTCAGATTACCTGAATGAGTACAGAAGGAGCCGATACCGTAAGAGGCATCAAGAAAATTCTGTCGCTGTCTTTTTGTGATAATATTTACAGCACCCCCCAAAGCGTCCAGACCTAAATGTGACGGTACGACACCTTTATACAGTTCCACACGTTCAACTATATTCAGCGGCACATTATCCAATGTCAATCCTTCTCCCTTTGTTTCCAACGGTACACCGTCAATAAAGTAACGTATCGAGTTGCCCGACATCCCGTTTATCGTAAGATCGAATTCCGAACCTGCCCCACCCTCGCGTCTTATTTTTATCCCGGCGCTGCGGTCAATGATTTCAGTGAGTGTAACCAGTTTGTTGATGTTAGGTGCTATCTCGACAGCATTTACGGAAAAGACTCCTTCTTCAAGTCTTTTAGCGGCACTTTTGCCATAGACTTTCACATCTTGCAGCTCAAACGTATTATTACCGGCACTGCTTATGCTGTCTGTCTTTATCTCATCTCCGGCATTAGGATTACCTCCTCCGAACGGTAAATCCATATCTTCATCCGATATGGTATATACCGACAAAGCCCCCTGTGAAGACAGGCGGCATATAAATATCAGAAATGTAATCAAGCAATGCCTCATAACGGTTTGCTGCAACAGGATTATTATTGAGGCGATATTACACAGCAAACCATATTACACCCCCTGACAGGAAGGCGAATAGCTGTTTTGTGGTAATATAACCCGAAAACTACAAAACAATATGTTGTTATGGCAGGTCTCCTGACTTATCCTGCTCACCGGCGCCTTCCCGTCAATCTGACAGTGACATCATACCGATGAGTTGTGGTAGGAATTACAGTAGCGGGTCTGTTCCGGATTCTCACCGGATTCCCTATTAATCGCGTCATCGCGAACCAAAACGTGCCACAAAGGTACAATTAACTTTTGAATCTGCAAAAAATTTTCGGGAAATCACCTTTCCGACAAACCTGATCAAATCTCCAATATTAAAGCTGATATAAAAGATGAAGGAGGTCAGAAAAAAATGCCGGAAGAACCCGTTAAGGCTCTCCCGGCATTTTTACATTATGTAGACAGCAGAATTACTTGCGCATCATAACTTTGCTTGTCTTAACAGTACCGTCAGACATAACAGCGCGACGAAGTACTATCGAACCGGCTACAGGACCTGACAGACGGCGTCCGGCAACATCGAAGTATTCTTCTGATACCACCTGCAGACTGTTGCCCACATTCTCTACTCCGTTAGTAGGAGCCTCCACAGTTACGATCTCACTCTCACCGCGTACACCGTCAGCGATATAAACCGCACGTATACCTATTGTAGAGATATTCTGGTTGCGGAAAGCTATGCCGTGGAAATTACCCGAAGCATAAATATCGTCATCGTCGGATAAGGATGCCGGTATATCGGTTATGGATTCAATACCGAAATTAGCGAGACCGGGGAATTCCTCAACAGTCAGCGGATAAAGTTCGCCGTTGATGAAAATATTATAATAGATATTACTATCCATCAGCATCTGACCATCAGCATTATCGGCGAATACCATAAACTCGATGCAGTAAGAATAGTTAGGATCAAACTCGCTTACAGAATATATATCTTCAATCTGCGGAGCCAACGGTGCATAGTCAGTGATTTCACCCTGACTGTATATACGGTTTACTTCGTAATATTCACAAGGTGATACATTGGTATTACCGAAGTTGAAAAACATTACAGCAAAATGATCCTCTTCATTTATTATAGGAGTGTATACGTTAGTCTCAGCATCATAGAGCATTCTGAGGGGTTCGTCTGTGAAGTTGGTTTCAATCATATCCGAATCCCACGATGGATCATAATACTCATATCCGTCACCGACCATCATAAAGATATAGTAGTTGTAGAACTGACCCATAAACTGATTAGTCGGGATACTGAGTATCTGGGTCTCAGCATCAAAGCTACCCTTGACAACAGCATCCGGCATTGCTAAAGAAATACCCTTGAGATAGGCGTCGCTACCGTCAAAACCGATAGCCATAGGACGCAGTATAGTATGGTCCCAGCCGAAAATCTCGTCAGCCAATACGTAGGTATAATCGTATTTAATATCTGCGGGTACCTCAATCTTTTCAGCCTTAAATGGTTTCAACACTAACTGATACTCACCGAAACCTTGCCAGTTGCCGGTACTGTTGACTACACCGAGCATATTGTCACCCAGCATAGCATAGTTACCGTCTTCATCTTTCTCGAAAGTAATTGTACGGGTATCCTCGGCAGGTATAAAGGTGACTACATAATCGTCAATACCAACCTCTATCTCGGCATATTCCAATACCTCAGCATAAAGGTCAATTACCCCCATCTCTTCATCTTCAATACGGTACAGTGGCTGAGGAAACTCAAAAGTTACTCCCTCATCGGTAATTTTACCTTTGATATAAGTATCCCACTGCAGACGGCTCATAGGATTCTTAAGATAGAAATCGCCGTCTTCTGTGACTACAGCGTCATAAGCCAGACCGTCCCACTCATCCTGCATCACCTCACCATAGTCAACGAAGAATGAGATTGAGCTGCCGCACATTGTCAAAGTCTCTCCTGCCGGTGGAGTAGTGATAACGTTAAACTCCTCACCTTCGCGTGCCGGAGCTTTCCGGCCCGTTACTGATTCTGCCGGAAGCTTACCGAACACCTTAGCACGGTCTGACTTCATCCCGGCTGCCTGATTACCGTCAACACGGAACGACACGCCCTTACCGGCATTTTCCCATACCGAAGACCCGGTCTCCGGCTTCACTGTGTACGCATTAGCAGCCATCACGCCAGCCAATGCCACACCCATAACAGAGTAAAATCTCTTCATGTCACGTTAGTTTTTAAAATTAGTAATATTAATATAAAACTTGTTTAGTCTGTAAAATCAGTATCGTATATGGATTCGTCTACAAAGATAAGTATTTTCAAGAGATTTATTCTTAATTTACCATAAATATACATAAAATCCCTGAGGATTCTTGCATGCAAGACTCCTCAGGGATTTTATGTATAACTTTAGGAAGAATTTATTTCAGATTCTTACTCCTAAGCTTTCAGACGGTTACTATACATATCGTCGTAATAGCGTTCGTAGTCTCCGGAGGTGATATTGTCCATCCAGTCCTGATTGTCAAGGTACC
>CAMWKC010000035.1 GCA_947174735.1 uncultured Porphyromonadaceae bacterium | reverse complement strand
CATACGAGCTGCTCAGGAGTCTCGTGGGCTCGGAGAGGTGTATCAGAGACAGCCGGTAGTGTAGCTTACTGCCTGCGCACCTGTGTCGCGGTATGCCTCCTGATGCGAACAGTTGTTGTAGATGTAGTAGGTCGACTCTTTACCCTCTTTGTCAAGACCTCTGATACGGCAACCTATAGAAGTCTCGCCGGTGTAGTTTTCTCCGAGTGAACCGGGGTCAGGCAGCACGGCCTTAAGGAACTGTATAGGTACAATTTCCTGACCGTTGTACATTATAGGTTCTATTGAGGCCATTCCGATGTTCTGTATGACACGCAGATGAGTGAGGTATTCCTGTCCGAAGGTCATCCAGAAACGGGCACGGCGTATCGTGGGATAGTTCTGTACCAACGATTCGAGCTCTTCATGATAGAGCAGGTATGATTCGCGTACACCGATATTAGGATAGGTCAACGGACGGTGAATAGCTAAGTTCTCTGTTTCAACCCATTTGCCATCTTCCCAGTATTTTCCTTTCTGGGTGATTTCGCGAATATTGATTTCAGGGTTGAAGTTGGTGGCGAAAGCTTTGCCGTGATTACCGGCATTGCAATCAACTATATCGAGATAACGCATCTCTGAGAAGTGATGCTTGGCAGCGTAAGCTACGAATACGGCCGATACTCCCGGATCGAAACCACAACCTAAGATAGCGGTCAGACCGGCTTTCTCGAAACGCTCGCGGTAAGCCCACTGCCATGAGTACTCGAAGTGAGCTTCGTCCTTGGGCTCGAAGTTAGCTGTGTCGAGATAGTTGACACCACACTGCAGACAGGCTTCCATGATAGTGAGGTCCTGATAAGGGAGAGCCACGTTTATGCAAATGTCGGGACGATGACGGCGCATAAGTTCGCAAAGCTCCTCTACCGAGTCAGCATCCACACGGTCAGTGACAATACCAGCGTTAAGACGCTCGGCGATACGGTCGCACTTCTCTTTGGTGCGTGAGGCCAGTACGATTTCGTTGAACACTTCAGGGTTCTGGGCACACTTGGCCGCTACTACTGAGCCGACGCCTCCGGCGCCGATAATCAAAACTTTTCCCATTTTCTCTGTGATGTTTTCTTTTGCGTGTTTGCTACAAAGTTAATAAAGATTTCTCATATTGAGGCTAAATTTAACTAAATTTGCATTGGCGGAGTGGTCGGAGTAGTCGGAGCTATCGGAACTATCAGAGCTATCGGAGTTATCGGAACTATCTGAACTATCCGAATCTTCGGATTATTCCGATAGCTCTGATAACTCCGATAGTTCCGATTACTCCGAGAAATCCGATAACTCCGATAGCTCCGACTACTCCGACCACTCCGCCAACTAAATTCCCAACTATGAGACATCAGATTTTAATAGAGTCGCTTCAGACATTACCTGAGGCGGCCGCCGCGTTCGTGAGCGCTATAGGCGCACGTCGGCATTTCGCTTTTGAGGCTCCGATGGGTGCCGGTAAGACTACGTTTATCAGTGAGGTATGTCGTCAGTTAGGTGTGACTGACGACATAGGCAGTCCTACTTTCAGCATTATCAATGAGTATCATGCGGACGGTAGTGACTCTGCTTACCCGGTTATATTCCATTTTGACTTTTACCGCATTGATGACCTGCGCGAAGCAGTCGACATGGGTCTTGAGGATTATTTCGACTCGGGAGCTTTGTGCCTTATGGAATGGCCGCGTCAGATAGAGCCGATGTTGCCTGACGATACAGTCTGGGTCAGTATCGAACCGCAACCTGACGGCAGCCGTTTACTTACCTTTGAATCGTAATAAGCATTATGACACACATATCTCTTGATGAGGTGAGTTCTACTAACACATGGCTCGCTCAACATGCCGCTGAATTACCTCATCTGACTATGGTAACAGCTGCCCGACAGATTGCCGGACGTGGACAGCGTGGCAATAGCTGGGAATCAGAACCGGGTGCTAATCTCACGTTTTCCCTTCTGATACGTCCTGAAGATATGCCGGCACGCAGCCAGTTCTCCATCTCTGAAGCGACTGCTCTGGCTGTAACCGACCTTCTCGCGACTTACGGCCTTACAGCTACAGTCAAATGGCCGAACGACATATATGTTGGCGATCGCAAAATATGCGGTATACTTATCGAACACGCGGTCATGGGCACATCTATCATGCACAGCATCATTGGCGTTGGCCTCAACGTCAATCAGACCCGCTTTATCAGCGACGCGCCTAATCCTGTCTCTCTCCTTCAGCTTACGGTGTCGGATTTCTCGGAGCAATCGGAGTTATCGGAATTATCGGAGTCATCGGAACTATCGGAGCTATCAGAACAATCAGAGCTTTCGGAATTTTCTGATAAGTCTGATAATTCCGATTACTCCGATAACTCTGATAGCTCTGATAGCTCTGATAGCTCCGAGAAATCCGATAATTCCGATTACTCCGATAGCGCTCGCCGCTATAACCTTGACCAGCTGCGTACGCAGCTGGCTTCCCTACTTGAAAAGCGCTTAGCTTCCGTCTCTACTCCAACCGACCGTGAAGCTACCCACACTGCTTTTCTACAGCGTCTCTATCGTGGCGACGGACAGTTTTATCCCTACCGTGACCGTGCTACCGGTCTCACCTTTAAGGCCGTCATAGCCGACATCGAGCCTATAGGCCTCCTTCATCTTCGTCTTCCTGACGGCACTGAACGTACCTATGCTTTCAAAGAAGTCGAATATCTCCTTCCCCAACACTCTTAGATTTTTTCTGTCTTGGCCCTCTATCCCTTCTTTCTATCTTTAGGTTCCTTCTTTGATTGTAGTGGTAGAATAGAGGTTCAATGGTGGAAAAGTGGGATAGTTGTGGCGTGAGTATGGAGGTTTATGACTATATTTGCAGTTTGAATGTCGGGGAGCGCTACGGGTGGCACCCCGTTAAGGTGAACAACTCAACATTACTGCTTCATGAACGATAATTCTCAGATAGACGATAATTCCCGAAGTGACGGTAAACCGGAGAGCGGTCTGCGTAAATGGCTGGGGTATGGCGTGCGTTATCTACTGCCGCTTTTGCTGACGGTGGCGCTGGTGTGGTATATGTTCCGCAAAGTCGATTTCCATGTCATGATGGATATAATCCGTAACGGAGTTGACTATTGGTGGATTCTGCTTGCTATGGGTATCAGTGTCTTTTCGCATGTCTTTCGGGCCGCCCGCTGGCGTCTTCAGCTGCGTGGGTTAGGTATCGATGCTCCCTTTATGGCTTTATGCTGTTCGATTTTCGGTTGTTATGCTCTTAACCTTGTATTCCCGCGTTTAGGTGAGGTATGGCGCTGTACATATATCTCGTCACGTCAGAAAGCACCCTTTACCACCGTACTCGGTTCGATGGTAGCTGACCGTCTGGCCGATACTCTTACAGTGTTGCTTCTCACGGTACTGACTTTTGTTATAGCTAACTCGGCTATTAACTCTTTCCTTGCCAAATATCCGGTGGGTCGTGATCTGATAAGTCTGCTTTCTAACCCGTGGTTCTGGATTATAGCTTTAGGCGCTGTGCTACTTGGCGGTATAGCTTTCTATCTTCTGCGTCACACCGTCTTTGTTATAAAACTTAAAGGTTGGCTACGTGAGCTGTGGCAGGGCTTTGTAGTAGTGGCGCGTATGAAAGGCCGCGGCCGTTTTGTCGCTCTTACAGGTTGTATATGGGGATGTTACTTCCTGCAGTTGTATGTGGCTTTTTATGCTTTTCCTTTCACCCGCGAATTATGTTCACAACCTCTGTTAGGATGGGGTCTCATACCTTGTCTTGTGGCTTTCGTGCTGTCTTCGATAGGTATGGCCATACCCTCCAACGGTGGTCTCGGCCCATGGAATATCGCTGTGATGTTCGGTCTGGCTGTATATGGCATAACTGATGCTCAAGGTACCGCTTTCTCCATGCTTCAGTGGTCAGGCCAGACAGTGATGCTCATTATATTGGGTATATATACTATGGGATATATAGCTATGTCGCGGCGTAAGGCCTGAAAAATTCTCAAATCCTTTCTTCTGTAAAAATAACCTAAGAGTAATTTTTAGCTTATGATGTTCAAACCCTCCGACTCCGATACCGATGACTTTTTTGAGTCAACTCCCTCACCGGAGACTCCCAAACCACCTAAGGCTCCTAAACCGCCCGTACTGACTCCGGATGATCCCGCCTATTGGGATGCCGAGGAATCGGAATGGGAACATCTGCGTGCTCCGCGCCCTCGGGGGCGTAAGTTGTGGTTATGGCTGGGAGCCTCAGTAGTGATAATAGGTATCATGATTGGTTTCTGGATGCGTTATTTTTCTCCTTACATTGATGATGCGGTCCAATACGGTTATATTGACCATATAGAACGTCGCGGTACCGTATTCAAGACTTATGAAGGTGTACTCATTCCCTACAAGGAACTACGAGACACTTCACGGGTATACCGACGTGATTTTGTTTTCAGTGCGGCGGATAGCAAAGTCGCTGTAAAACTTCGCCGTATGCAGCTTAACGCCCAGCCTGTAATGGTACATTACCGCCGTTATCACGCCACATTGCCATGGCGCGGAGCTGCCAAGATTATCGTTACTGATATAGATTCTGTCGACCCCTCGAAGATACTGCCGCCAGAATATAACCCCCGTTACCATGCTCAGCCGACTGCTCCTTAAAGTCCTGTTGCTACTCTGTGCTTTACCTGTCCGGGGACAGTGGGTCGATGCTGACTCGGTACTCCACATTCCGGCTTCGGTGAGATCTTTGCCGGATTTTGCATACGCCGGCCGTAATGATATAGCTGAAGTGCATTTTGAATCAGGATCGAAGCTTAATAAGGTAGGTGATTATGCTTTCTGGCAGTGCGGATCGCTACAACGTGTGGACTTCCCATCTTCTGTAACTTATCTTGGCGAAGGGTGTCTTAAGGAATGCGGACAATTACGAAGAATAGGTTTTCCTACCGGTCTTGCTACTCTGCCGCGTTACTGCTGTGCATGGGATACACTTCTGACTGAAGTGATACTTCCTTCACGTCTCAAAGATATAGGTAGTCATGCTTTCGCCTATTGCGCTTCTCTACGTGCTATGCCTCTTCCTTCTACTATAAGTCATGTAGGCAGTAATGTATGGTCACGCTGTTCCTCACTTGAAGAGATGTCGTTTCCTAAGTCGGTGACAGAGCTTGAATCATACGCTCTCTCTGACTGCATATCTCTGCGTCGCGTAGTGCTTCCGGCCAATAAGTCACTGCTTGGCGAACTCATACTCAGCGGCTGTACGGCACTCGAAGAAGTGGTGGAGATGTCGCCTGTGCCGCCGCCTTTCGACTGCAACAGCACTCTCTTTGAGCCGGACGACACTACCGCATGGATACGCTGCCGGCTGACTGTGCCTCCGGCTGCCCGAAAGGCCTACGCCCGTGCTCCCGGCTGGCGCCTCTTTTTCACCTCGACACCATGATGCGTGTTATAAGCGAGCTAAAGCTCGCACACAGAACCAGGAGGCACCGCTTCAGAAAGCACCCCCTACCTCACCGCTGCACACAGAACCAGGAGACACCTCTTTCGACTTTTAGCCGTCCGAGGTGCCTCCTGGTTCTGTGTGCGAGCTTTAGCTCGCTTATAAGCATGATTTAGCGCATTATCTCGCGGGTAACCTTATTGCCACGCTTCACGATATAGATACCCTTGCCTGGGTTGTTGACACGTACACCGGTCAGACTGTAATACTCGACGGGAGCGTTAATATCAGTAGCAATATTTTCTACGCCTGAGCCTTCCTTTTCAAGAGACCATTCTACATTGATTACTATCTCATTATTATCGCTATCTACTATACGTAGGCAGCCTGTACCTGAATTAGCCTCAGAAGGAGTAGAGCCACCTTCATAATCCCAGTCTGAGCGGTCGAATTGTAAATCACTGCCAGTACCATTTACAGTACCAGTAGCATTTACCTCATTACCACCCATAATAGCCTGACAATTTGAAGGCCAGCAAAGCTGTGCGGTTATAGATGAAGTTGCGTACACAGTAATCTCTTCGTTCATTCCGGAGAGAGAACGTACAGTGAAATGAGGATTCCATTCAAACATAGTCATACCCTCCATTTCGAAGCCTATTTCCCAGGGTACAATAACGGTAGCACCGTTCTCAATGTCACCCTCCGTTACGCTGGAGGTGACAGCTACATTCTGGGCGGCTGCTCCGAGAGTCATAGCTGCGAAAGCAGCCATAAGAGTAAATTTCTTCATCATAAAGTATATTTTAATAAGTGTGTTTAAAAAGTTATACCAAAGCAACAAGAGTCTGGCTGTACCGGACACCGACAACCTGTAGATAGATAAGCTACAGTCAGAGCTTAGAGGATGAGAGACCTTGAAGCTATCGGTATATAGTAGGAGCCATTATATGGCAAAGGTATAAAATATTTTGTATAGTTGGTCCGGAAGAATATATTTTTTCACATTTTTTACGAAACTGCCCTTACCACTCTATCTATCAGACATAGTGGTAAGGGCAGTTTCATATTTCAGAAGGGTAAGGTAAAATAAGACCTATCAGGCTTCTTCCTCTTCCTTCATATTGTGGAAGACGTTCTGTACATCTTCGTCGTCCTCAAACTTCTCAAGCAGTTTTTCGATAGCTTCGCGCTGTTCGGGTGTCACCTCCTTGTAGTCGTTGGGAATACGCTCGAACTCGGCTGAAAGGATTTCGACACCAGATTCCTCAAGATACTTCTGGAGATTGGCAAACTGGTCAAAAGCACCATAGATGAGCCATTCTTCATCGTCCGGCTCAAGCTCGGCCTCATAGTCCATGAGTTCAAGTTCAAAATCCTCCTGTGAGGTTTCGGGATTAGGCTTAACGTGGAATACACTCTTATGGTCGAACAGGAACGACAGCGAACCGCTTGTGCCCAGCGAACCGCCATGTTTATTGAAATAACTGCGCACGTTAGCTACAGTACGCTGGTTATTGTCGGTAGCAGCTTCGATTACGATAGCAATGCCGTGAGGGCCGTAACCCTCGTAAACTATCTCCTTGTAGTCGGAAGCGTCCTTATCGGTAGCTTTCTTTATAGCACGTTCAACAGTATCCTTAGGCATGTTGGCGGCTTTGGCATTCTGCATCAGTACACGCAGACGCGGATTAGTGTCCGGATCAGGACCACCGGCCTTAACAGCTATGGTGATTTCCTTGCCGATACGTGTGAAAGTACGGCTCATGTTGCCCCAGCGTTTGAGCTTACGGGCTTTACGGTATTCAAATGCTCTTCCCATGGGTAGAGATTATATTGTGTTTGTGGTTAGGTTTCTAAATTCTGTTTTAGCGTAACTCGGCGCCTACACTTTTGGCGAGTGCATCGGTCACTTTATGCATGACGGCATCAATCTGTTTGTCGGTCAGAGTTTTTTCGTCGTCCTGTAGAGTAAGGGCAATGGCATAGCTCTTCTTACCTTCAGGAAGCTTTTCACCTTCGTAGACGTCGAAAAGTGTCAGTGAACGCAACATCTTGCCGGCAGCTTTGCGCACAGTACGGTCTATGTCAGCGAACGCTGTACCCTTATCTATGAGCAACGCGAGGTCACGACGTACCGGCTGTGTACGCGGCAGGTCGGTAAAGGTCACTTTAGTGCGTGCTGCTAAACGGCAAAGCACATCGAAATCGAGTTCGGCAAACACTACATCCTGTTCAATATCGAAATCCTTCAGTACTTTGCGTGCCACTATTCCTATACGTCCTATAGTCTTTCCATCGCGACTTGCGAGAGTCAACATGGCACCGAGCAAGTCATCGCTCTCCTGTGCGATAGTTACAGCCGACGCCGGTATACCCATACGAGACATTATGTTGTCTACTACGCCACGAAGGTCATAGAAAGTAGCTTCGGCAGCTTTGCTATTCCAAGAAGGCTGGGTATAATTACCTGTCAACCATAATCCTAACATGAAGCGTTCGCTATAAGGTATGAGTGGTTTCTCCTCAGTAGCGACGGCAGCAGGATCGAAGCTGTAGACATTGCCAAACTCATACAGACGTAAATCAGCAGTTTTGCGGCGCACATTATGGCTGATTACTTCAAGCCCACCGAAAAGCAAGGTCTGACGCATTACGGAAAGTTCGTTACTCAATGGATTGAGCAGACGTACACATCGTTCGGCAGGGAAGGCTTTACCTTCGGTATAATAGTTGGCTGAAGTCAGCGAGTTATTTAGAATCTCACTGAATCCCTGGCCTGTAAGCTGTTCGCTGACGAGAGTTTGTAGGGCGTTGACTTCGTCGGTTCGTCCGCGCTGCGACAAATTAGCATGCATTTCGGTGCCGAACTCAACATTATTATATCCGTAAACACGCAGTATTTCCTCAACCACATCGCATGGACGTGTCACATCTACACGATAGGCCGGAACACGCAGATGCAGCACATCTTCGTTGTCGGTAGGACGTACTTCGATTTCAAGAGCACGCAGTATACATATTACTAAATCCTTAGGTAGACGCTTACCTATGAGACGCGCACAATAGTCAAGCGAAAACTCCATCTCGACATCCTTTACTGGTACAGGATAGAAGTCGGATACATCACCACACATCTCTCCTCCGGCCAATTCCTTAATGAGGACAGCTGCGAGGCGCGCGGCATAGACTGTGATATTGGGGTCAGTCCCACGCTCGTAGCGGAACGAGGCATCGGTGCTCAGACCGTGACGGCGTGCTGTACGGCGAACACGTGTCGGGTTGAAGTAAGCTGACTCGATAAATACATCTTTAGTATCTTCAGTCACGCCCGAGTCAAGACCGCCGAATACACCGGCTATACACATAGGTTTGGCTGCATCACATATCATAAGGTCAGCTTCCGACAGTTTGCGTTCCACACCATCGAGTGTAACAAAAGGTGTATCCTTAGGACATGTACGTACCACAATTTCCTGACCGGCCACTTTGGCAAGGTCAAAGCAGTGTAGCGGCTGACCGAGACCGAGAAGTATGAAGTTGGTTATGTCAACTATATTATTGATAGGACGTTGGCCTGCCGCAATGAGCAGATCACGCAGCCATTCGGGACTTTCAGTCACCTTCACATTACGCAGCGTTACACCTGAATAGCGCAGACAGCCTTCGGTATCCTCTACCGTCACCTTCACGGCGCCATCCATACGGTCAGGACGCAGAGCTGATGTGTCAGGCAGCGATACGATAGGCGGTTCTGCCTGGCCCCGGTGCTCAAAGTCATTACGTGCTATATGTGCCTTCAGGTCACGGGCCACTCCATAATGTGAAGCAGCGTCCACACGGTTAGGAGTCAGTTCTACTTCCAGACGCCAGTCGCTCTGCACATTGAAGTATTCGGCGGCAGGTATACCGGCTTTAACTGTCTCGGGAAGAACCATAATACCATCGTGCGAAGTACCAATACCGATTTCGTCCTCGGCACATATCATACCGAATGACTCCACACCACGTATTTTCGACTTCTTAATCTGGAATTCTTTGTCACCGTCATAGAGCGTACATCCCACAGGGGCCACTATCACCGATTGTCCGGCTGCCACGTTTGGTGCGCCACACACTATCTGTGTCGGCTGTCCGTCACCGAGGTCAACTGTGGTTATGTGCAGATGGTCTGAATTAGGGTGCTCTTCGCAGGTGAGCACTTTGCCGGTCACGAGGCCGCGCAGTCCTCCTTTGACCGTTTCTACCTCCTCGACAGTATCACATTCCAAACCCAGCGAAGTCAGCACAGCTGCTAATTCGCGAGGCGGGAGGTCGATGTCTATGTAGCGTTTGAGCCACTTGTACGAAATGTCCATATATTAGTTCGATTGTTGCGGAGTTGCCGGACTCCTTTCACTGAATGTAGGCTACCGCATGACAGCGGTTGATGCTTATGGAGTCTCAGAGTGCAAAATTAAGAAAAATGCTGCAACCCTGCAACTTCACACCAATTGTTTGCTATTATGATTACTGAATCAGCTTACAAGTCATTAGATATAGAGAAATCAATATTATTTTTTAATCTTCATTGAGTATATTTTAATTTTTATTTATCTTTGCTATAATTTTATTATAACAATAGTGTTATTATAACTAAGCGTATGTTAAAATCAACTGTAATTTCGGGCGAATCAAATTTATGACGATTATGACAAAAAACAATTTATCAGCTCTCGGGCCTTTCATGATGTCTCTGATAGACTCTGCTATACGTGCCGTGACAGCCCGCGTAAGTGAAAGCCGCCAGCCGGTCTGTGGTGTTTCAAAGCCACGTGAAATAACGGTAGAGATTGACCTTGGACTTCTGCGAAGCGATATAGTGGAAGCTACAGGCTATGCTGCTGTCAAGAATAGCCAAGAAAATGTTGATTTCGATCGTATTGCTGTCTGTGAGAATGATTTTCCGTTGCTTGACAGATACCGTCGTGAGGCACAACGTACCTTATCGGTACACCTGTGCCGTTATCTGCCTATGTGGAGTGAAATTAACAATACTCTTTGTTTACGTCTGTCAGTACCGGCCGATTTTAGCAAAGCCTTCACTGCACCGCTTACCGACGGTGTTCATGCTTACCTGCTTCAGTCAATGCTTTCACGCTGGTGTGCACTTACATCCGACACGGTCGGTACGGAAGCTGCCGTAACACGTACGGAGCAGGCTGTGAGTGATATTATCGGTATGTTAGCTTACCGTCTGCGGCCTGTTACCCGTCGTATGTCGCCGATATGAATATCACTCATGAGGCTGCCGAATTACTGCAGTTAGCTCACGATCTTTGGACAGCACGTTCGGACTTCCGTCGTGACCGTCGTCGTAATAAACGCTATACCTACGGCCGTCAGTGGGAAGATCCAATAACTGTAGACGGACGTGTCATGACCGAAGCTCAATATATCCAGAGTCTCGGTAATGTACCTCTGACCAATAACCTTATACGTCGTTTGGTACGCTCAGTGTTAGGAGTATTTCGTAGTCGCGGACGTCAGGCTGTCTGTCATCCGCTACTTGAAGCTGATCGGAATCGTGCCGAGCTTCTGACAAAACTTCTGCATACCAACGCCCATACCAACCGTCTTGATGAACTTTATGCTCGCAGCATGGAGGAGTTTCTGATAAGCGGCTGTATAGTGCACCGTAAATGGTACGGACGTCGTGAGGGGCGTATCGGCTGCTGGACAGACAGCGTAGATCCTGAATCCTTTTTCATGGATGCATCGGCTACAGATTGTCGGTCTTGGGATGTGCGAGCCGTAGGCCAATTGCATGATCTTCCGATTGATGATCTTATCGCAGCTTTCGCTACCGATTATGCCTCGGAAACACGTCTACGTGATATATATGCCGGCTGCACCGGTGAATCGTGGTACATGGCTCAATGGGGTACAGGAGATATGAAAAAAGCCTTTCTGAATCCGTCAGCACCATCATTGTGCCGTGTCATCGAAGTGTGGCGACGTGAGAATGATACTCATTGGCTTTGTCATGATACTGCTACCGGCGAGTGTCGTCGTATTGAGTGTGACGATTACGAAAGTCTTATGACAGAGAATCGCCGTCGTCTACGCGATGGACGCGCGCCTATTGAATATCGCAAAGTGAACGCTCATCGCTGGCGCTATTATTATCTTAGTCCTAACGGTGCGGTGTTAAAAAGCGGTGATAGTCCTTATCATCGTTTCGGTCATCCTTATGTAATTAAGGCATATCCTTATATCGATGGTGAGGTACATTCGTTTGTAGCGGATATAATCGATCAGCAGCGCTACACTAACCGCCTTGTCACTCTTAACGACTGGATGATGCGTGCTTCGGCCAAAGGCGTGTTGCTTTTTCCGGAAGACGCCTTAGGACGCGGTATGTCTCTCGAAGATGTTGCCGACCAATGGTCACGCTTCAACGGTGTGATTCCTTACCGTCCGCGCCCAGGCATACCGTTACCGCAGCAGGTAAGCGGCAGTGTCAGCAATTTTGGCATTACCGAACTATTATCGGTACAAATGAAAATGCTTGAGGATATATCAGGAGTCAATGCCGCTCTACAAGGCAGACTGGACAGCGGTTCTGTGTCCGGAACTTTATTTAACCAGCAAACTCAAAATTCCCTCACATCGTTGCTCGACATACTGGAGAGCTTTGATACGTTTGTACTTGACGCTGCCTGTCGCGATGCCGAGAACATCTGCTGTTTCAGGCTGCCTGATGTCTCTGATAGGGATACTATGGGAGAGGGCTATTTCGATAATTTCAGTTATGATATTCACCTTCAAAATCCATTACCATGCCACGAGGAAAAATAGACTTTACCGTTCATCGCTATAATGCTTTTGTCGAATTGTTCTGGCGTATCGTTAACTCACGGCCGGGTCACCATATAGACGTGCGCCAGATTGCCACACAAATGTGTCGTGCCGGTGCACCGCGTTTCTGGATATCCGAGGAACGTGCCCTACGCGTAGTCCGCACTGCTCTGCGCACCGGACAACTACCACCGCTACGAACTGCCGTTCGCAAAATGTATACTGATTTACTGACCGCAGTTCGCCGTCTGCTTGATACCACCCCTGGTCTTACCCTTACTGATGCCGTCTATCGTGCCGTCAACTCTCCGGCCCCCAATTTTTACTACTCACCCGAATACGCCCGCTGCCTTATCTACCGCTTACTACGCAAAGTCTGACTAAATCGGAGTAATCGGAGTAGTCGGAGCTATCAGAATTATCGGAGCTATCGGAATCGGAGCTATCGGACCAATCAGAACTATCAGAGTTATCAGAGTTATCGGAATCGGAGCTATCGGACCAATCAGAACTATCAGAGTTATCAGAGTTATC
>CAMWKC010000034.1 GCA_947174735.1 uncultured Porphyromonadaceae bacterium | reverse complement strand
TCAGTTCCTCCTTAAGGAATTTCTTGAATTTAGGAGCACAAAAGAATTCCTCAGACCTTCCTTCAGGTATAGGAGTATTTACCGGTAAGGAATAGAAATCACAGTTTCTTTCGTAGTTATATTCAGGAATGTATGGAGAAGGAATACCCACAACAATATATTGATGGGCGTCTTCATTCGGCGTTGCCTCCTCCTGACAACCATAGTGCAACAGATTATGAACCAGCCCAAATCTTGAATACCATTGTGCATCAAAGACATAGATTACGTCATAATCGGAATTGACGTTAGTGTCATATTCCTCCGGGGTAAAGATAAGGAAAGGACGCTTGAAAGGGAAATTTTTTGAATCGAACTCCTTGTATTCGACTCTTGCGATCTCCTGAGCTTCCATACTGCATACTGAAAACAGTATCAGAACAAATGGAATAGCACGTTTCATATTATGTTTTTGCAAGTCATTGACCCTATGACGGCATAGATTGGTAATAAAGAAAACGTGAGCCAACTATGCCATCGTGATTTGTTGGTCGTAGGAAACCATTAGTGCAGATGTAACAATAGCAGCCCACGCGATATGCGTGAGAACCACTATGCTCTCTCTTGCACTGATTATTGAATTTCCTACGTTCACAAATCACAAGATAAGCATAACGCTTCTTATTTTTAGAATCTTATGGACTGACCTACGTCAATCCAAGTGCAAAATTAATCAAACCAGTCGAAATAAAACCTATTCTGGTCATGGTAATTTGAGGTTTATAGTTAAAAATAAAAGCTGACTCCTGTGAAAAGAGTCAGCCTTTCGTTGGTAGAAGAAGAGAAAACAGAGGTAGTCGGATTAGTCGATACGTTTCTCGACAGTGCGTGTACCGTTGGAGTACTCGGTTACGACGATACGTACACCACGATGAGTCGGTGAAACAGGACACCCTGTAAGGTCATAGGCAGTCGACTTCACAACGATAGCATCCGCTGGAAGAGTATTTACCAAGCTTTCGCCGAGAGTGACAGTATATTCCTGCGAAGGTTCGGAAGCATGCCAACCGTTACACGGGTCGGTAGTGACAGTGAAAGCGTACGTCATTTCCGGTATAAGGTTCTCCACACGGTAAGAAGTATCGGTTATGCCACCTATAGTCCAGTTTCGGGCACCTGAATCCCAGATTTCATCTTCGGCAACTTCACCCTTGAGAAGTCGCAGAGCATTAATAAACAGACGTTCGTTAGAAGTGCTTATTCTTACAATAATAGAAGTGGGAAGATCGCTGGGAGTCCAGATAAGGTCTTTTTCAGTCTTATTAGCTTTCTCGGTCAATGTAGCGACAGTAGCGTATGTAGCTGCATCAAGTATTTCGACAGTAAAATTAACCGATTTGCCGGGGTAGGAGACTACTCTGAGTGCTAAAGTGGCTGAAGTGATGCCATCAGGTAAAGATACAGCAGGCAGCATAAGTGAGCCTGATTCACCATAGCGGCCTAACTGAATATATCCGCCTGCCTGGAAAAGAAGTGAACCTGACCAACCCTCTGAAAGAAGATAGTCATTAAGACTGCCTGATATATCGTTATAATCGGCATTCGGATATTTACCTTCGGTGAGATTATCGAAATCTTCAGTGATAAGTACCGGATTTACATCATCGCTAAGGACCTCACGGATATTAAGGCTGTAAGAAGCGGCTTCTTCTACAGGAGTCCACGAAGCTGTGAACCAGTCCTCACCACGTTCAGCTACAGTGATATTATCCGGAGCAGCGAAGCGGTCCTTCATAAAACGGAACGATACACAATCTTCTTCCTGTGTTATCATGGTAACACCTTTGCAGGTGGGTATGCCGTCCCATGTCAGTGACGAAGGAGAAGTATAGTCGGTAAAGGCGTTTACCTCACCGTAAGGAAAGAGGTCGTTTTCGGGTGACGAACCCTGTGTACCGTCAGCTTCTACAAGGTCATAGCGGCGTACAATGCCGGAATTGACGAAGTTACCATGCCATGCTGATTCGTCGTATGCTATGTGCATAATCATTAGTCCGCGTCCGGGCTGATAACGGTCCCAACCTTGCTGCTGACGGTTTTCGAGAGTAAAATACTCATCCTTTACCGGAGTTGATATACGATAAGCTGTGTTAGAGGCATTAAGTTCGTAGACCTCGATTCTGTCAGCAGGTGTATCCAGTTCTATCAGTTCAAGCCAGCCCAATGAAGCACGTTCCATAGCTGAATATGAGGGAGGAGTGTGGCTCTCATTGTTATAATTGCCTTGATCCATTACGTCCCAGGCACCGAGTTGGGTATTCTGGGCATTGCGTGTGTCATATACGTCGGGCAAACCGAGTACATGACTGAACTCATGACAGAATGTACCTATTCCTTCGGGTGTATCGCCTGAGATATATTTCAGTTCGCTTGAGCAGGCGTAGCGGTCTACTGTCTTATCATTGAGTACACACTGCTCACCATGTACAGTGAGCTGTGAAGCGTGTGGCCAGATTGTATTGCTCGAAGCTCCGTATGACTCGGCATAGCCGGCGTAAATCACATAAACGAAATCTACAAAGCCGTCATTGTCATAATCGTATTTCGAGAAGTCTATATCATAGTCGGCGGCAGCTAACTCACAGGCTTCTTTTACCATCTTAGCCGGGTGAGCATCCTGTCCGTTGCGGTCGTTAGCTCCGTAATAATTCATATTGTGCGACAGTTTTACCGGACCTGCCACATCAAAGTCAGGAGTGAAAAGACCCGATGACTGGTCGATAAAGTAATCGCGTGCCGAACCGGTAGCGCCCATACCGGAAAAGCCCGGGGTATTCATCTTCTCATGGAAAAAGGCGGCATCATAACCTTCATGAAATTCGTTGTCTGCAAATTCCACTAACAGTATTATGCCCTGTAGTGACCCTGTTGTCGGAAATCCTGAATCAATAAGACGCTGCGGAGCGTTTCTACGCACAACTCTTGCCTGTTCAGCCTGTATACGCAGAGTCTCGGCATTGAATACACCTTCTTTCTTGAGTCCGAGTTCTGTAGTGGTGAGCAGAAAGCCGTCTTCAGACACCATAACGTGGGCAAATTCATCGCCGCGTAGCGTATAGCTTATTTCCTCACCGGAGATTGTTTTTCCTTTGTGCAGTCCCGGCCAGGCTTTTACAGCACCGGCTTCAAGAATTCCCCCTGCCAATAGACAGGTAGTTAGAAAAGGTATTATGGTTTTTCTCATAAGACAATAATCTTGGTTCGTTTTAAGATGTTATTTGCATTTCTGATAACTGTTACGTATATACCTGCCGGTACATTAAGGCTTATACTGTCACTGAATTGTGCAGAAGTGATAAGCTGTCCGGACAGTGTATAGACCATTGCCTGTAAAGGAGTATCCGTACCGGCTTTCACTGTTATCTTACCCTTTTCAGTGCCACAGCTTACATAGGCCGGAGAGGACATAACTTCGTTTATGCCGGACATATCGGGAGTAATTTCGACAGCGTTGATTATACGTCCTGTGACAGCGTCGATAATCTGCGGAATAACCTTTATTCTGTCAGGTGAGGTCACGTTCTGGGGCAGGGGTATAGTACAGGTATGGGTGTAAGGCTCGGCGGCTGTCATTGATTCGTTACGACACGGCATTCCGTTATATCCGCCTATTATAGCACGGGCCACATCATTAAAGGTGACATCATTTGTGGGGTCTGTCTTATCTTGCCAGCCATAGAAGTCTCCGTTGCGGCCTCCGGCATAATAGTTAGTTTGCATATAACCTGTGATACCGCTTTCTGTAATGGTGTAGGCTATGTTGAGCGCCGGATTGTCAAGGTCGATATCGGAATAATAGGTAGTGACAAGTTCGAGAGCGGTCATATCTTCATTCCAGTCACATGTAGCTTCCACACCGATATGGACACTAAGCTGAGAAGCAAGATTAAACATAGTGTGAATGTCATAGAACGGGTCGCCGGTAAACTGACGGTTGATGCTGCTGGACGGTGCTCCCGTACATGAATCGATGAAGGGCTTATAGGATACAGCTTCGTCCGTTATCTCCATAGGGTCGCCACCGTGAACCGCAATGGGAATGAAGCGGTCAGGATATTCCTCTTTCATAAGTTCGAGACCTACCATACCGCGCGGACACCAGCCACACCATGTCCCGGTATATTCCTCACACACTACTCTGCGTGCGAATTGTTCGGATTGTATGGTGAATGTGGCTGATGCAATATTATTTGGAGTGTAGGAGTCGGCGGCACCATTCACTTCTGTTATTTCGGCGATGACAGTATGCTCACCCGGTGTGTCACAGCTTATCGTGAATGTGAAAGGGGCTTCTTCGTTGACTGCTAATGCCGCTCCTGTTAGTAACTCGGCTTCTTCTCCGTCAATCCGAACAGTTATGGTGTACGTATCAACAGGATTGTTACCTACATTTCTTACATAGCCGCTGTAAGAACGAAAATCAGAGGTATTCTCCGTGTTTTCTTTTAGGGGAGAAATAAGCATTTCGTTGATCGGCATCTGGTCACCGTTGACTGTAGCTGCTATACATATCGAACCTCCGGTTGTGGTCCACTGGTTGCGGCTGTTATAATAGACATTATCGGCATTGGTGAATTTCTCATTTGAGATACCTACACCTCCGGCTGCCTGAAACGAAGCTTTATAACCTATGGCAACTGATTCGTCCGAGGGTATTACAAACGGAGTATCGAGTGTTATTTCATTCCAGCCCGGATGCAGCGATTCGAGTTTCTGACGATAGAGGTTATTCTGGTCGTTGGGTTTGTTTTTGATGTAAAGGTAACAGTTGGTAGCCTCTTCCATCACAGCTATACGGACTGTGGTAATCTCATTACCTGCATACAGAGCTATAAATTCCGTCGGGAACATAACGTAAGGTGTCACAACGCTTGAGGCGTCACCCCAGCCACGGTCAGGTTCGTTGCCATATCTCAATGTCACCTGTGCTGATGAGAACAAAGCTGAGACTGCTGCCAGACATAAAAGAGAGTATCTTAGATTCATAAGCATTTTATAAATTAAAATCCGGAGGGCGGGTCAGTCCGCCCCCCGGATAATCGAGAATATGAAGAGAATTTTACCTGTGGTTACATTATCTTACGTTAACTTTGGTGACTTTCTGGCCTACCTGAACCATGTAGACACCGGGAGCTACCTGGAATGTAGCGTTAGCATCGGTAGAGGCAGCTACTGTAAGACCGGCCGGAGTGAAGATACGAGTCTCAAGACCATGGGCATTGTTGACAGTTATCATACCCTTGGTAACTCTTACGGTAGCTTCGCCGGCATTGGGAGCGAATATGCCTGTCATTCCAATCATAGCGGGTGCTGAATAGTCAGATTCACCTTCAGCCCAGAGAGCTGTCACATGATAAGTGTGATTACCGGCAGGAACAGCCTCATCTGTATAGGCAGTGCCTTCGACAGCTTCAGCTATCAGCTCGTTGTCACGATATACGTTGTAACCCTGCAGAGTGAGTGGGTTAGTAGCGCCGTAGAGCGGAGTGTAGGTGATGTCGTCGAGCAGAGCTACGGTGTAAGAACCGGTTGAGCAGCTTCTGATAGCGAAGTAGCGGGCGTCACGCGGCAGAGTGTATTCGAAGTAAACCCAGTCTGTACCGAATGTAATAGCATCGGAATCGAATACGACGAAGTCTTCAGGCTCATTGCTTGTTGTTGAGTAGAGCATTTCGAACTTCTGCGGGTCAGAACCTGTGTTTGGCATTCTGTACCAGAACGATACTTCCGAACCACCTGTGATTTCAGAAGAAATCAACCAGTCGTCGTTAGGCAGTGTGCTGTCTATACCGTTCGATGCTGCCCAGCAAGTGAGGTATTGAGCACCTGACTTAGGAGTAAGAACGTCGAATTTCTCGAGTGAGAAGCCGGCAGCTTCGGGAGCCCATACCTGCCATGCCTTAGGTTCGTATGCATTGGGTACTTCAGGTCCGCCGAAGTAAACAGTCTGTGTACCGTCTCCGTCGTATGTTGTCCAGTCACCGATGTTGTCGATGATGAACGGGTCGTATGCTTCGAAGTCATCTGTAACAGCTTCTGTCATCTCAGACTTAGCAGGAGCCGACCAGTCGAGGTTGACTACTGATTCGTCAACAGATGCGTTGAGATTTTCGGGAGTAGGAAGAACAGAACCCTTAACGAAGAACATAACGGGACTACCGGTGTTGTTGTCAAGGTTAGCATCGTTCTCGATTTCTACAGCAGCAGTGTAAGAGAATGAGGTCGAAGCCATTTCGCGGGTAACAGGTATGACAAATTCCACGTTCTCCGTAGCACTCGGAGTGAGTGATGCAATCTGGCGGCTTTCAACAACATTTTCGTCAGCGAGCAGATTGACTGTTACATCCTCGGCTGTGGTTGTACCGTAGTTGCCTACAGTCACACTGATCTTCACCTCTTCGCCCGGGTTGACACGCTTAGATGAGATAGCGGTCGAAAGGAGTGCCATGTCACATGGGCTACCCTGTGCTATCTTGATAGCATCTACATATACTGAAGCGCTGGCATCGGCTGCGTATGCACCGAAGGCTATCTGTACATCTGTAGCTTCGTCAGAGAGAGCAACAGAATGACGCATCCAGCCTGCTATGCCGTTATTATAGTCCAAACGTGCTACTTCATTCCAGCCCTCGTCGTTATAGTTGACATAGACAATCAGCTGCAGGTCTTCTTCTTCAGCCTCGAAGCCATGCCACATATAGAACGACAGTTCATTGTCGGTTGTATTGGCGATGTTGATACGCGGACCTGAGAGAACCTGGTTGTTTGAATCCTCGTCGAGAAGTGAGAACTGAAGCATACCGCCGTCATTGTCGTAGGGTTTGACAGGGAGGCCGTCACCGTTTACCATCTTCCATGCATAGTAGTATGTAGAGGCAAATAGGGTCCATGGATCCTGAGAAGCGAAACCGTAAGCGAAGGATTCATTGTAAGGCAGATCGTATGGTGTACCAAGTACTATTCCACCGGGTGTACCTGACGAATATCCGGCCTCGTTGGCAGCTACAACTATATAGTCAACATACTGCTGACCCCACCAGAGTTCATAGTCTTCGTCAGTGATTGTAAGACTGTCGGAGAACGGAGTTGCCTGTTCCCACGGGCTAAACCAGTTGTAAGGATTATATCTGAACAGAGCGTAAGTCACGGCGTCATTGTCAACATAACCTCCGTGCATACCGCGGCCTTCACTGGCGTTGAATGTGGCTACGGCCTTGTTATTCTCGTTCATCTTGAGGTGCAGACCGGTTACGTTAGAGGGTTCGTCCAGACCTACCCAGTTAGTAATGAGATATTCCTCACCCTGACCTTCAGCGTTGTAAGGAAGGATACGGTAAGTAACGTTGCCGTTTTCTACATCATTGTCAGTCCATGTAAGTGTTTCCCCGGGAGTCGGGTTCTCAAATACTTTCACAGCGTGACGTCCGTCATTGCGGAATATTCTGATCTCTGTGATACCGCTGAGTGCATCGCCCTTGTAGGTAGCTGTAGGTGCGGTAAATTCCAGTGTGTTGGTCAGTACGCCTAAGTCGCCTGCAGTAGCCTTTACGTTCTCTACGTGTGAGGGTGCTTTATAGACCGCATAGTCGTCAAGGGCAACATTGTCCATAACGATGTCTACACTTTGTCCCGGATTATCACCGTGGAAGAAGAAGGCGTAGTCACCGTCTTCAGGCACTGAGAACAGGAATGAATAAGAAGTATGTGCCTCGAGTTCTTCGGCGAAAATCGGTGTTTCACTGCCTGTAAGCTCTCTTGACTTACCTAAAAGGATAGTCATGTGTTCATACCACATGAAGTTGTCACCGATATCGAAACGCATACGGTAATCCTGTCCGGCTTTCAGACGGGCGAAAGGCGAGATCAGGTAATCGTCATTGCCGTTTCCTTCATAGATACCGGTATCAACATCAGCAGTACCGTTACCCCACATTACAGCATAGCCGCTGGTTTCTCCTGCCGGCAGAATAAATGCCCATGTCTGCAGGTCGTTATTGGCATCGATAATCTTGAATGAATCGAAGTCGTCCTGGGTGTCGAATGTCTCGATAAAAGGAGTAATCCAGAACTCACCGGCAGTAACACGGTTGGAAACAGCCGATTCACCCTGACGGTCAGCAGCGAAGGCATCAACACGGTACGTATAACCGGCATGAGCTTCGGGCACTGCCTCTGAGAAAGAGGTCTCCTTATAGTTATCGGCTACTACAGTCTCGTCGGGCAGACGGACTATACGGTAGTTGAGTTCGCTGTCATCAATGGCACCGCCGTTGACGGATTTCTGCGGTGCGTCCCATGTAAGTATGAGTTTGTCCTTACCTTCAAGCATGAGGTTGAGGTTCTCTACTGCCATGGGTATATCATTACCGATAAAGGTATCAAGACGGCGTACAGGTGACAAACCGGCCTGATTTTCCAGTCTTATTTTGATATGATGCTTGCCGTCGGCGAGTGCCATAGGTATCTCTGCCGTTGCACCGGGTGTGCCGGTAGCTGTGATTGTCTCACCGTTATCGACTGTAAGGAGAATTGTTATGTCACCGCTAAGATTCTCATCTGTTATATAAGTTGTGCTCGGCAATGTCATACGTACTATACCGGCTGCATACTCTATCGCTGTAGGTGCAGCGGGGGCTGCGGCTGCAGCTTCGGGCATGTACAGACCGAGTATATGCTCGTTGCCGGGCATCGAACCTAATATTTCTACCTGAGCATCGCTCAGCGAAACTTCACAGATATAAGATTGAAGACTGCCTGAGTCTACGGCAATCCACAGTGCCTTGCCTGTAGCCGGGTCATATACGAGTGACTGAGGATTAGCCGATATAGAGAACGGTACATTCAGTTCGCCTATAGCTGTGGCTTCACCAGTCTCCTTATTTATAGAATAAAGATTCTTGTCAGAGAAATCTATACCATAAAGATTTCCTTCGTTGTCGAAGAACAGTGCCTGGAGGAAGCGGTCGGTAGCGCCTATTTCTGTAAATTCTCCTGTTTCGGTATTAATTTTGACAAGAGGTTTGCCACCGCCCCATGTTGCTGAATAGAGATTACCTGAAATAGGATCTATAGCTGCTACCTGACGGAAATAATAGAGCCAGTCTGTCGTATTTTCTACGATGTTGAGTGTGGTCAGCTTTTCCCATGTCGTAGCGTCGTACACTTCGACACGTGTAGTAATTAAGGTGTTGTAGTCGCTGTCCGTTTCCTGGTTTGAATAGAGAGCATAGAATTTGCCGTTGCCGTAACATGCAGCCATCGGGCTTTCTATTACTGTCTCCCCTGATTCAGCTACTAACTCAGTGCCGTCGGCACGTTGGAAAGAGAATACTTTAGAGGGTAGGGAAGTGAGTGTCTGCCAGGTGTTGTCACGGAAATTAAGTCCGTACAACAACGGAAAATCTGCGAGGTTAGCAGCTGCGGCAATACGTGCGGGAGCCAGAAGTCGGCTGCTTTGTGCATTTCTGACAGGTTTCGGCGCAGAAAAAGCCTGTCCCGGAGCACGGTTGAATCGGCTTGACGGATTCCGATTGATTTTCCCCTTTTCCAGACCAGAGGGATTCTGGTTTGAGCCGGAGCGGAAGGTAGCCGCGAGTTCGTCGGCATTCAGGATCGTTCCCATAGCTGATCCTGCAAGCACTCCGATGCTCAGAATAGAAGTAAGTTTTTTGTTCATGCTTACTGTTTTGGTTAGAATTTGAAAGTGTGCTGCTAAATTACACAATTATGTTGTTAAAATCAGTATGCCATAGATAAAAACTGTTAACTTATGGGGTGACAAAAAGGTGACAAGTGGGTTAAGACTATAATTAGCTTACATTTCTTGTGTTATTCTAAATAGAGTGTGACAAATTTCCACATTCTGTTCATACTGTTTCCAACCTGTAGGCCCGATATTTTTTATCCCTGTCACAGGCGTAAGATAATTAAAAAACTTCAGCGTATGGTTAGACTTTACTCTATTAAGACTTTATTCAACGTGGTGTGGACCTTGTGTCTGCTTTGTTGTCCTACTGTCTCGTCAGGTAAAGATACTATCCCTACCGGTCTTGAGGGTATTGAACTCGGCGAGGTGAAATATGGTGAGGGGGATGTGGCAGGTGCATTGAAGATTTTTATGGATATAGCTCACGAAGCTGACGACAGGCATGATACGGCATTGGCATGTTTGGCTTATTATAATATAGGAGTTACTTATTTTTCTTTGTATAGTAATGTCGAGGCCATTCAGAATTTTCAGAAAGCATACGACCTGTGTCTGCGCAACAATCTTGGATCTGGTCGTGAAACAGAAATTATAGGTGGTATTTCGGGAGTATTTTTTCAGTTAGGTAATTATTCCAAGGCAAAACAAATGCTTAGCAAAGCCTTAGCTGTCGCGCAGAGTAATAACGACTCAGTGATGATTTCGACTTTTACAGCTGATATGGCTTTGCTATGCAATAAGACGGGAGATTTTGATTCTGTTCCTCATTGGCTTGATATGTCCCGGCGGTATTTACGTCCTGGTAAACCGACGATAAATCTACTCGAAATTGCTGCTGAGACTGCTATGAAACAGAAGAACTATACACGTGCCGAACAGCTCTGCAACGAAATTCTTTCATACCCTACTGATGCCGGTGCAAATCGTGGATTAGCTTATACATATCTGCTTTGTATAGCCGGAGAGAAGGGGCATTGGACTGAGGCCTTGGAATACGAGAAGAAAGCTGCTGCGGAGGTAAGTTTAGGGCTGAAAATATATTATTTTCAGGTAGCTGCGAAGACTCATGAAGATATGGGTGATTATAGAGGTGCCTCGGCTCTTAAAGATTCGGTGATGACGTATAAGGATAGTCTTGAGACAATCAACAATCGTCAGCTCCTCGATAACGAGAATATTAAGTTTGAGGTAATGAAGTATCAGTTAGAGGCGGAGCGTATGCTTGCCCGGCAGAAGTCGCGTACAGCCGTATGGATAAGTATTGCCACCGCTTTTCTGTTTCTGCTTGTTATTTTAGCTTTGTTATGGCGACAGCAGCAACAACGCCACCGCACTCAGCAACAGATGTTGGCTCTCAGACTGGAGAAAGAGCATAAAGAGAAAGAATTGGCCGAAGAACGTATATACGAGACAGAGCTTGTGGCACGCCACAAACACGAGATACTTCAGAAAGAAATAGAACGTCAGAATACCCAGCTACAGGCCAACGCCATGTTCGTGAGTTCGCGCAACCAGCTGATTGAAGACCTCCTTAAATATATAGACAATATCAAAAGCGAGGACGATCTTCCCGAAATCCGTAACCTGCGCAAACATCTCGGTCGTATGCTCGGCAACGATTCCAAAGACCGGGAGGAATTCATGATGAACGTCGAAGCTGCTGACCCTGACCTGAGTCGTCGCCTTTTGGCAGCTCATCCCGACCTGCTGCAGTCTGACATAAAATTCCTCGGCTATATAAAAATGAATATGTCGATGAAGGAGATAGCTGCCATTCTCAACGTTAACCCCGATTCCTGCAAACGCCGCAAAATCCGCATCAGCAAGAAACTCGGCCTCGCCTCCTCAGCTGACCTGTACGCCTACCTCCTTCACCTCAGCGATAAGGAGGGCTGAAGAGTAATAAAGCAGTATAAAAATAAAAGGACCCTCTCTATTTTTAAATAGAGAGGGTCCTTTTATTTTTATACTGCTTTATTACTCTTCAGTGACTGATTTTGCAAGGTGACGAGACATATCAATATTACAGCCTTTATTGACAGCAATATTGTAAGCTAATAGCTGCGAGGACAGAGGAAAGATATTCTGGCACAGCTGGTCTCTCTACAGCATCGGCGCTATAGGCGGACTGACTGTGTCGTCTTCCCTAACGATGGCGACTACTGTACTGCTGCAGCCTTTGATCTATTGTATATTTGACACTATTTTTTCATGAAGTCTGTCCTGAGGTGCAATAATACTTATCAAAGAACTCTTTGGCCTTGCGGCAGACCACGCTTAGCCGATATTTATATTTTTAATAGACTATTGATTGATTAAACTTACAATTTTTATATTCTAAATTCTCTCTTTAGCAATAATCACAGACAATTAACTAATTGATAGAGTTAAGCATTTTAAAATTTTTTTTTATCTCTCCAAAGTTACATAACATTAATACGCAAATCATTGGTATATAACATATAAAGAAATGTAAAATATCATTTAATAATGAGAAATATTTCGTAAAAATAGAATTTAAAATAAATAGTATTATTACTTCAAGCAGGATTAATCCTATATTTTTTACTTCCAACAAATCGAACAAATTAAACCTTAATATCTTTCCTCCCCCGAGAAATAGGAAAATAGAGGATAGACATATTACAGCAAGCGTGGCCATAGCTGGGCCGGTAAGCCCAAAGGACTTATATAAAATTGTAGCAAGAAAAGTATTCATTAAAAGACTAACTCCTGCTATAATCATTAAGGATTTAGAATTTCCTGATGTACTAAATATTATTGAGATATTGGCAAACCGCAACATGTCTATAAATAAATATATAATAAAGATGTTTAATCCAGGTAGATAATCCTCGGCATATAGGGTAATTAACAATTGTTTAGATAATATTATAGCTGGTAAGACCAGAATACACGTGGTAATGAGACATAAATTTAAATAATACTTGAATATATTTAGTACCTTTTCTTTATTAATTCTGATATTACGCGTTATTACTGGTATTAAAGTTGTTGTCAATGAAGTAGCTAGTGTATCAAAAGGAAGAACTCGACTACAATTAGCATATATGGCTACTTCATCAGTATCTCCTAAACAACTTACTATCCATTTGTCAATATCTCTGACAAGGGAATTTAATATAACAAATACTGCCATAGGTAGGCAAAATTGCAATAGAGGCTTTATTAAAGTACAATCGAATTCTTTAGTTGATATATGGATTCTAAATTTTTTTAATAGATACCAAAAGTACGTTGT
>CAMWKC010000033.1 GCA_947174735.1 uncultured Porphyromonadaceae bacterium | reverse complement strand
TGGCAGAATTGTATGATGCTGAAATATTTAAACCTATTTTGTTTGTAAACAAAACTTTTAGTAGTTTTGTGAAAAATTTTATTTATAATGGAAAGAGTAAAGATACTTCCAAGATCCTTATATATGGATCAGATTCGTCCGTTCATTAATAAAAATATAATAAAGGTACTTGCGGGGCAGCGTCGTGTCGGAAAAAGCTATATCCTTATGGCTGTGGTAGAAGAGATAAAGCAACAAAATCCCGATGCTAATATCATAGAGATAAATCTTGAGAACTTTGCTTTCGCTCACATTCATAATGCGACTGATCTGTACAATGAAATTTCTTCACGTATAAAGGCCGGGAGAAATAATTATATTTTTCTGGATGAGATACAGGAAGTCAAGGATTTTGATAAGGTTGTGCGCTCACTGATTCTGGATCCACATAATGATATCTATCTGACGGGAAGTAATTCGAGCATGTTTTCATCTGAAATTGCGTCGAGGCTCGCCGGAAGATGCATTGTCATTAATGTCCATGCTCTGACATACAGGGAATTCCTGATGTTTCACTCTTTGCCAGATAGTGATGGAGCTTTAGAGACTTACCTGAGATACGGAGGGTTACCATATCTGATCAATCTGCCCAATGAATCCACATGGGGAGAATATATCTCGGGAATCACGGATGCGGTAGTATATCGTGATGTAGTTAGCCGCCATTCTCTGCGCAATACTGATTTTTTAGGGCGTTTGCTCCTATTTCTTGCCGACAATATCGGCTGTATTTTCAATGCGAAAAAGATTGTCGACTATCTTAAGTCGCAGCATATATCATCAAGTGTCACCAGTGTGCAGGCATATATGGGATATGTGGCGGAGGCTTTTATCATCCATCGGGTACGCAGGTGGGATATAGCGGGCAAAAGATTCTTCGAAATCGGAGAAAAGTATTTCTTCGAAGATTTAGGTATCAGAAACTCTATCATAGGCTACCGACCCGGTGATATAGGAGGATTAATAGAGAATGTCGTGTATAACCATCTTATTGCCATGGGATATAACGTAAAAGTAGGTGTGATGACACAAGAAAGGGAAATAGACTTTATTGCAGAGAAAGACAATGAGCTGCGCTATATTCAAGTTGCTATGACCGTGTCAGATGAGAATACACGCGACCGTGAATTTGGAAATCTTTCACGAATACCGGATAATTACGAGAAAACCGTTGTGACTCTCCGCGATTCCGCTCCTAACACATATCAAGGTATCCGGCTGATGTCATTGCGTGAGTTCTTGATGAGTTAGACCTTTTTACAGTTACCAAAGTGTGTATTATGCCATATACTTGTGGGTGGAATATTCACAAAAATTAATGACTGCCGTGTATAAGTCTTAGAATGTATTACGTATAACTGAGGGATTTTAGAGATTAATAGACGGGATATTTTGAGGATTCAGTAAAAACAGATAAATTTGTTGGAAATTATTGGAAGTTAATCCTCTCTCATATCAAAAAGGAATTTTATGAGTAGAATCGATTTTGTCAGGTTACGTAAGAGAGCGGGTATGAGTCAGCGTGAACTTGCTGACCATCTTCAGGTACGTCCGAGTTTTCTATCAGCGATAGAGAACGGACGCAGCCGTATGCCGGAAGAAAAGCTGGAGAAAATAAAAGAGATTTTTGAACTCGATAATTTAGATGAATACATAATTGAGGACTATCCGGAAAATACGGTTCCTCCACATACTCATATTACAGACCAGAGTGATTCTTTGACTCAGCTACTTAACCACTTTCATGATCTTGCTCATCAGCGTGAAAAAGCCCATTCTGTGCAGGATGCTGACACAATGGGCCGTATTGATTTTCTTACCAAGCGTAATGACCGGCTTTCTGAACGGGTAGATGACTTGCGTGACGAAGTAGACAGTTTGCGTAAGGAGAATCTGCGGTTAAAGGAACTGCTTGTCAAAAACGGTATTCAATATTGATTTTATATCGTGAGACCTACTCCGGTTGTTGGTTTTATTTACAGTATTTTATCTCTATAATATATTCATCTTCAGTAGCGGAGACTACTGAAGCACAGAAGCCCCAGCTGTTAATCATATCAGCTAAAATATGAGCAGGGGGAAGGTGGTCGCTTTCTGACTGACGTTCGTGATGGATATTATTGATAAATCTCTCGTCAGACGGAAAAGCGATTATGATAACGCCACCCGGCTTTACATTCATCTTGAACAACCACTCCATAGTATCTGCCGGAGCATGAAGATGAGGATAAACCGAATATAACATCACCACATCATATAATCCGGGGATTTGCTCTTCTTCAAAATCTATCTTCATAAACTCCACATTTTTAAGTTCTCCATATTTCTGTTTCGCTATAGAGAGCATTCCTTCGGAGAGATCTATTGCTGTCACATGTCCTGCAGGTCCTACTATCTCACTGAGGTAGGGCACAAGTACTCCTGTGCCTGTACCGAGGTCGAGTACAGTCATACCTTTGCTTATAGGCAACTTGCCGAGAATAGTTCTCACTCTTTCAGGTGTGGAACGGATTTCGTTGGCATCCCATGTAGGAGCGAGGTTATCAAAAAAGTCTATTTCGGATTGAGTCATGGTGGGTAAAGTTATTTTTAGTTTATTTTGACGCAAAATTAACTAAAATACACTGAATAGTCAAATTATTTTATTAACTTTGCCGAACTATAAACTTAAAATGACTTAAAATCCAGAAATCATGAACAGACAACTGTTAGTATTTATACCTCTGGCTATGACGGCCGCAGGGTTGGCGGCTGCCGAAATACCACGTGATACGGTAAAACTTGGAGAAGTAGTTGTGACAGCTCCTTTAAAGACAGACCCTGACCTTATCCCTCTTAATGTTACACAGGTCACTGCCGAACAGATAGAAGATTCCGGAGAAAGCTCTTTACTGCCTGTACTTGTCTCGAAGGTACCGGGACTATTCGTCACTGAGCGTGGCTTTGCAGGTTACGGTGTTTCCGGAGGCAGCGCCGGAGTAGTAAATATCCGTGGTGTAGGACAAGGTAATAAGGTTCTGTTCATGATTGACGGCCAGCCGCAGTGGGCCGGAGTGTTCGGTCACAGTCTTGCTGATACGTACGTTGCAAACGGAGTGGAAAGGGTAGAAGTAGTCAAAGGTCCGTCTTCGCTGCTTTACGGCTCAAACGCAATGGGTGGTTCTATTAATCTTGTTACCCGTACACAGAGACAGGACGGTCTTACAGGACGTGCCCGTGCGATGTTCGGTTCTTTCAGTACACAGAAGTTTGCTCTGTCTTCAGGTTATAAGAAAGATAAATTTTCCGCGACGCTTTCAGGTCAGCTTGACCGCAGCAACGGCAACCGTGCCGGCAGTGCCTTCTGGCTTGCCAATGAATTTGCACAGCTCAAATATGCTGCTTCAAATCATTGGAGTCTTGCCGGTATGCTGGACATGACACAGAGTCATGCCAATAATCCCGGTACTCTACAGAATCCGCTGGAAAATATGTGGACTGATATATTCCGTGGTACGGGCGGTATATATGTTAAGAATATATATGATAAATATGACGGCGGTATACAAGGCTATATAAACTGGGGACGACACAAATTAGATGATGGCAACACGCCGGGTGAAACGCCACGCGATTATCTGTTTAATTCCACTGATTATAACATGGGATTTACAGCATACGAATCGTTTTATCTATGGACCGCTAACATATTCTCCGCAGGAATTGATTTCCAGCATTGGGGAGGCCATGTCTGGAACACCAACAAAGAAGACGTAAATATACGCACTTCGGAAGCCGAACATCATGTTAATGAGGTGGCCGGATATGTTATGATGCAGCAAGGATTCTTTAACGAGGTACTTAATATCAACGGCGGTGTGCGTCTCCAGCATGGTTCTACATACGGTAACGTATGGGTGCCACAGGCCGGGCTTATTGTCAAACCGTCTCAGGCTTCTCAGATAAAGGCTTCTTTCAGTAAGGGTTTCCGCTCTCCCAATATCCGCGAACTGTATCTCTATCCGCCGGCAAATCCGGACCTTAAACCGGAATACATGCTTAACTATGAGATAGGCTACCGTCAGCATCTTCTTGATTACAGACTGATGTTAGGCGCTGATGTTTTCTATATTGACGGAAAGAATATGATTCAGACAGTCCGGGTTGACGGACGTCCGCGTAATGTCAATACCGGCAAATTCCATAATAAGGGATTTGAACTGGAGGCTGCCTACAGTATTCTTTCAAATCTTCAGGCAAGCGCCTCATGGTCATATCTGCACACTGATTCCGATAATCTGTATTCGCCCAAGAACAAGCTTAATGCAGAAGTTACCTATTCACCCGGAGCTTTCAGCTTTACTCTCGAAGATATGAGTATCTGGAGTATGAAAAACGGTAATCCGAACGGATCAACGGAGAGTTATTCACTCCTTAATCTACGTGCCGCATACACGCTCGGAACAACTGTACCTGTAACTCTCTCTGTCAAGGTCGATAATATCACAAACAAGCATTATCAGATAATATACGGTTGTCCGATGCCCGGCACTACCATTATGGGCGGTGTGGAATTTAAGTTCTGATTATCCGGTATACCGATATAGTAATTATATGAAAGCACGTCTGTCGCTGCTCTATTTCCTTCAGTTCAGTGTGTGGGGATGTTACCTCACATGCTTCGGACAGTTTCTCGGCGCCGGAGGACTGGGCAGCAACATAGCCTGGTTCTATGCCGCCATAGGACTTGTGTCGATTATAACTCCTTCGTTATTAGGGCGTCTTGCAGACCGTACAGGACGTCCCGAGAAGCTCTTAGGATTTTGTCATCTGTCGGCTGCAATCGTTATGTTTGTGATGTGGCGATACGGAATGACTCATCAGCATCTGGAATTTAAGATATTTTATCCGCTATATCTTCTGTTCTTAGCTCTGTATATGCCGACAATGGCCTTAGCCAATACTGCGACTTTCGGTCTTCTTACCCAAAGCGGACATAATACTGTTACGTCGTTTCCTTCCATAAGAATATGGGGTACAATCGGCTTTGTAGCTGCCATGTGGTTTGTCAATTCGGCATATTGGAATGAGGGTATGCTCAGATTTGCTTTCAGTGACAAAAGTGATGTCGGACATCTGAGATTTCAGTATAATGCCATGCAGCTACTATGCAGCGGTATAATGGGTGTGGTGACCTGTCTTTATGCTTTCTCTCTTCCTACCTTACGGTCTGTAAAATCCGATTTACAGACCCCGACGGTAAAACTCCCACTCAGGGAATCGTTAAAAGTAATGTTCGGAAAACGGGAGATTACCGTATTCCTGATATTTGTAATACTCTCCGGTGTATGTCTACAGATCTCAAACGGTTTTGTTACTCCGTTCATTACTCATTTCGCCGGTATCGGAGAATACGTCGGTTCGTTAGCCTCCGGTAATGCCACCATGCTTTTCTCCTTATCACAGATTTCCGAAGCAATCTGTATACTTTTGGTCGGAATAGCCTTGAAATGGCGGGGTATACGCACAGTTTACGCCATAGGTCTTTTGGCCTGGGCCTTGAGATTCCTTATGCTTGGTGTCGGGAATCCCGGTAACGGATTATGGCTGCTTATTGGTTCGATGTTAGTATATGGGTTAGCCTTTAACTTTATCACCATAGCCGGTCATCTCTATATTCAGCAGGTAGCCCCGGCAAATATGAAAGGATTTGCACAAGGTCTGATGATGTTTATGAGCAACGGCATAGGAGCCACTTTCGGTACTTTGGCGGCGGGCGCTATAGTCAATAGATGGTGTCAATGGCAGATAGTATCTCCGGCTGGTTCCGACACTGCTATGCGCCTGTTTATGGGTGAGTGGATATACCCTTGGTGTATATTCGCGGTATACGCTTTTATCGTGATGCTTCTGTGGCTTTTATGTTTCCGACAAAAGCAATAACTGAATAAAAGAAATCCTCTTGAAGCAGGACCTTAAACAGTCCTGTCTTCAAGAGGATTTCTAATTATAATGCTATCAGAAAATTATCTTACGGGCTTTATTACCACAGCGTTCTATCAGCAGGTCTCCCTTAGCGGGGTGTGTAACCCTGCGACCCAGCATGTCATAGTAGATAGTTTCAGCATCCGAATTTACATTATCTTTTGTAATATCTACACCGGTGCTGACATACATTGCCAATTCAGATTCGCCTAATACTCTGATTTCACCGTCTTCAGATTTATCCGCATAGCATAATTTGAAACCTAAAGACTCAGGTGCTTCAAAGCTCAGATATACCATTACAGTGCCATTCTCTGATATAAAGTTGAAATAATCATTATATAATACCGGCACATAGGTCATATCTTCAGGAGTGTAATATTCGTCAGCATAGAAAGTATATTCATCTCCGTCAACATACATTACATAATACAGTTTCTCAGGATTCAGCATATATCCATCCTTATTCAAAGTAGAGTAATTGAACTCCACAAACGGATAGTAGCCCTCGTCATTATAATTTATGTCAAACGGAGCATTGAGTGTGATTGCGGGGTCAGCAATCTGAGGACGTATCATCATATTCTCATACTCCTCAATGAAATGAACATAATCATAAGCACCGTTAAACAGACCCACTACATTTTCAGGAGCCTTGAATGTCTTTGTATCAGCATCATAGCTAAAATCTGCCGAATCAAGATATGTCATAAGTCCTGTTTCTTTGTCAGAATATGCTGAGGCATAATATACAAAACATGCATGCCGGAAGTTTTCTCCCAAATACTGGGTTGAAGGGATATTCACTACATCTCCATTAATTGTGCCTTTAATCCATGAGTCAGGATAGTCAGCTACAATACCTTTGAAATATACTTCATCACCGGCAAAGCCTACTTCAACCATGTGGCCTGTGCTGTTATATGTCATTCCCATCGGCTCTGTTTCAAGGTCTGCCGGAGGTGTCACAAGTTTACCCTCAAAAGGTTTCATAGTCATATTGACCTCTGCCGGACCGGCCCAATAGCCGTTGTCTGCATAACACATACACAATATGATGTCGCCGTTCTCTACAGTAAGTACTCCGTCTTCAACCTTGAGTCCTGAGTCATAGGTATAGACTCCGTTGTCGTCAACTGTCATCACGATTTTATTCTCCACTTCGGGAAAACCTGCTTCAGCTGCCAATTCAGAGTTGACGGCCACGAAATTAGATGATGCCTCGTCAAACTGCCCGAGGGTAGCATTAAGAGTATATGTATAACCACCGCCGTAATCAATGTCAACAACTGTCTGGGGAAGCTCGAAAGTAATCTTGTCACCCTCTTGATGACCCACTATATAAGTAGCTTCAGCATAGCTGAAAAATACTGCCTGAAGGTACACGTCTCCGTTATCACAAACCACCATATTGGCAGGAGTATTGTCATACCAGAACGGTGCACCGCTTAGCGGAAACGTAATTCCGGAACGCTCGAGTTTGAGGTTTTTCCCTTCGGGAGCCTGCCAGATAAGATCTGTCACGGTTCTGGTTTCCGCAGTTGTTCCAGTCTCCTGAGCTTCTCTCTGCGGAGCTGCCTTAAATGGGACTCTTGACATCGTGAAATCTGTTGCCGACATCATTCCCGGCAACAATAACATTGAGCCAAGTGCAAGAATTGTAGATTTTTTCATAAGCATTCTTATAGGATTCTCTAATTGTTAGTTGTCCGACGCATACATAAGAATCCGTAAATTTGTATGTGTCGATGTATTATTAATATTATGGCAAACCGTACAAAATACTCAAAAATAGAAGTAAAGTTAAGTATCCAGAGCTAAGTACTCCGCAAATTTATATAAATTATTATATAATTCAATCAAAAAAACGATAAAGTGGCAAAATACTGACTTAAACTGTTAAAATAAGTCGCGAATTATAAATCAAACCTTGCCGAGACCGAACCATAACAGAAAATCTTTTCGTCGGGCAGCACTTACATTCAACCGGCATGTGTGATTACCTGCTTTCAACGTTACTGTAAGCCGATAATTAAATGATTTTGACACTCCCGTTATTGAATCTATTGCTACTACCACGCTGCGTGTCACACGAAAGAAACGCTCATCCGGCACAATTTCCTCCACCTCATTTAAAGTAGTAAAAGTGGTAAGGTGCCTGAGTCCGTCTTTAGTAATCAGAAATACGCATTTGTCTTCACACTCTATCCATGCTATGTCCTGAGAGTTGACAAAACTGTATGAATCTTTGACAGAAGTCAGTATTCTTGTAGATCTCAACGTGGGTTGGCCCAAGTTCTTGAACAGAGAATTACGGGAGATTCTGGACTCTTGTGTAAGCGGAGAATTCTCAAACTTCAATATTGCTCCAAGCACCGCATCTGTTGTCACAGGTTTCAAGATATAATCTATGCTGTTCACTTTAAATGCCTGAAGACAATATGAATCAAACGCAGTGGTAAAAACTACCGGGATATTCAGAGGATAACGGTTAAATATCTCAAAACTCTTCCCATCGCTCAGTTCAATATCAAGAAACATAATGTCCGGGACACCAACAGAATTAAGTTGCTCTACGGTTGACGCAACTGTTTCAGCCATAAAGAGCAGCTGCCAAGATGGGCGCAGGGCAGCTAATATTTTGCCAAGGTGATTCTGGCATAAAAACTCATCTTCAACTATTGCGTATGTCATTTGTGTCCTGAATTTATAGATAAGGAAGAATAGCAGTGAAGCGTACCCCGTCAGATTCAATACGAAATTGGCGTCGATAACTTTTATAAAGTTTCGTAAGGTAGTTGATTCCGATTCGTGTCTCGGTTCGTGTCTCGTTATTTTGAATTTTCGGTACGATAGGATTACTCACTTCAACATAATTTTCATGACCGTTAATATTTATAGTCATCGGTGCGGAGGCCGAAATTATGTTATGTTTCACTACATTCTCCAATAATATCTAAAGAGTAAACGGTATAATCTTTCGATCATAATACGGTTCAATATTATGAATATCCACCTTAAATGAATCGTTGTAACGTATGCAAAGAATCTCTATGTATGATTGTATAAAATTTATTTCTTCCCTCACTGTGACTTCATTTTTATCTCCCTTATCAAGAATATATCTGTAGATCTGAGATAACTTTAACACATACTGCTGTGATTTTACAGGGTTAACAGGTATAAATGAATAGAGTATGTTCAGAGAATTAAACAAAAAGTGAGGATCAAACTGGGCTTTCAGGGCTTCATATTTATAATGCATCAGCTCGTGACGTGTCATAGCCTGAGTGCGTAATGCCATTCTGGATTTTTTTTCAGAATATAAGTTCTCCATTGCAATAAAAATTATTATATCACTGAAAAATGTTCCTGCCCATTCAACAGGTCTGTGGGAAGTAAATGTAATAAAAAGGTCAACACATATCAATGCTGCGACTGAAAGAATAAAGTCAATTAAAAACTTTACCCAATGTGGTGTAGACAGACGAAAATGATAAACAATAAAATAGTTGATAACTACCAACGTAAATATCGGACAAAAATTTTTGGCGATGATCACTACCATAACCATAGGAGGATTAGGCATAGGAGTGTCATACATCATCCAAAAATAAAAAAACAGGAAAAAAATGACATATATGACAGTCACCCCTGCCATTATTCCAAAAGTCTTTATATAACGTTTAAAAGTTGTCACTTCTACAAATTTACCTCCCTTATGCCGCAAATTTAACCATTTATTTTCAATGCCCTCACATTTTATCTCAATTTTTAACTTAATTGAACCCACTATTTAGGAGCTGGCAATAGTCGAGCGCTATGGACGTAATATGGTCGGTGCTTATTACGGCCTATTTCTAATATTTTCTCATAATCAAGCGATTTTATTAGCTGTTATATATCAACTGTACGAAAAAATTAGTATTTTTGGCTATATTTAGTCCTATGTTTTGGCTAATACAAACTAAAGGGCAGACTCCTACCAAGGAAATCTTATAAACTATTCGAATTTTAGTGGACAGTAAGAATTTATAAATAAGAAATATGGAAAGAAAAAGTCTTCTTAAACCTGGTACAAGTTTTATTGATTTAGATATAGTACGTAAACTCAGCACCCATCATGACGGTAAGAGAGAGGTGTATCGTTGTATGGATGGTAAGGGCTATCCATATATACTTATTGTATATGACTTGGACTCGGCTCCGTTTAATCTCGGCGCTAACAAAGTGGGGTGGACTGATGTAACTCTTATAACTGAAATTGATTTCCTTGCCCATAATCAGGATTTACCCGGGTTGCCCAAATTAATAGGTTATGGATATGATGAATATGAAGGTCATCGATTAGCTTGGGTGAAACAGGAACACATATATGCCAAAACACTGGCTGACATTATGAAATGGCATAGCGGACGTACTCCGAGAGAGGCTGTACATGTTCTGAAAATTCTGGGGGATTTACTTGAAAAAATCATAATGTTTACACGGGGAAGCGGGGTTTATAATCTTTCACCTGACAATATATTGGTTATACAGGATCCGGCTACAGATTATATTAAAGATATATATGTCACCGGTCTCAGTAATCTGGGATTTTCAGGAGTTGGAGGTAAAAGAGTAGATGCTTCTACACTTGACCCTCATTTCCGTGCACCTGAAACATACGATAATGATTATAGTTACCGTTCCGATATATACTCTTTAGGCATGATTTTCGCACTGATTCTGCTGGGGTATCCTGATTGTGAAATTTTAGAAAGAAATGATAATAAGCTGTTTCGTGAAGCTATGCTGCTCAAGATAAATGATAATTTTGAGAAAATGCTGAAGCACTTTATGTGTAAAGCATTAAAAGAAGAACCATTCGAACGGCATAAGTCAATAGATCTGTTTAAGCATCGTATAAGCAAGCTTATAGTAAAGAAAAAGACTACCCCACAAGAAGAGATATATTTCCCAAGTAGTGAGGAACAAAATAAACAGGAAATTATACAGAAACAGGAAGATAAAAAATCACAATCCGACGACAACAGTACGAACTGGAATTAAACACAGACATCTCGAATTGGTCAGCAATACTTAAATATCACAGAACTCTGTCGAGGAACAACTAATTCCTCGTCTGGTTACATTCCAAAATTACTAAAATATTCCGTCATGTTACGAAGCTATGGGATAAATTCATTAAATTTGCGCCGTCATCTGTGAGGTCTACAGATTTGAGTGAACTCGGTTCAGACACATCTCTTTTAAAAAGCCGACATAAACTCTTACTGATCTCATAGTTCTTTAGATCGACATCACTTTTGCACTTTAATCCCTAATTTTCGAAATATGATGAAATCTTTAGTCACCGAAATACGTTCAATTATTGAATCGGCACGTACTAATGCTGTGCGTTCAGTCGATTTTTGCCGGGTTCAGATGTATTGGCAGATAGGCCGTCGCATTGTTGAGGAAGAACAGAATGGCCATTCACGTGCAGAATATGGCAAAGGTCTTATAAAAAACCTTGCCAAAGAGATCGAACCTGAATTCGGAAGTGGTTTTAGCTTTCGTCAATTAAATTTTGCTCGACAGTTTTATTTAGCTTATCCAAAAGTGAACGCACTGCGTTCACAATTCAATTGGACTCAATATCGCACTCTTATTCAGATTGCCGATAAAGACAAGAGAGAGTATTATGAATTGGAGACGGCCAATAATTGTTGGACAGCCCGTCAGCTGCAACGCCAGATTAATTCTATGCTTTATGAGCGTTTGCTTTTGAGCAATGATAAGAAAGCTGTGCTAGCAATGGCTCGCAAAGAGAAGTTGCCAGAAACACCACAGGAAATTGTCAAAGATCCAATGGTATTAGAATTTCTCGGACTTGAAAAGAAGACGCATTATTATGAAAGCGATTTGGAAACTGAACTTATAAACCATCTTCAAGAGTTTATGCTTGAATTAGGAAATGGTTTTACTTTCGTAGCTCGGCAAAAACGCATTCAGATTGAGGATGATGAATTCTTTATTGACTTGGTTTTTTACAATCGAATTGCCCGCCGATTTGTAATTCTTGAACTAAAAACAGGGAAAGCCACACATCAGGATTTAGGTCAACTCCAGATGTATGTGAATTATTATGACCGTTATGAGAAGCTCCCTGAAGAGAATCCCACTATCGGAATATTACTTTGCACCGCCAAAAACGATACGTTGGTAAAGATGACTCTTCCAGCCGATAATAGTACTATAATGACATCCAAATATCAGTTGTTTCTCCCTACTGAGCAGCAGCTGATTGAAGAAGTGGAGCGCGTAAAAAAAGAGTGGGAAGAAGCAAGATAAATGGCATTTAAATTACTTCTACCCACTCTCGCATAGCAGGTTATAATACAGTCTCAATTATGATACAGTTTCCTTTAAAAGAATCAGCGGTTGAGAGTCTTTATGACGGATTGTGTGCCGTCGGAATGTGTACGCACTTTGATGACGATGCCTTTTGCATCGGGAGAGACAGGTGTACCGAGAAGATCATAGCAGACTTCGGTAGCAATATTTTCTGTGGGTAAGAGACTTACAGAAGAATCACCTTCCCAGTTGATACGGGGAGCGCGGGCAGTGTTGCTTACAGCACAATTCAATGCGTCGGCCGGAGTATAGTAGGAAATAACACCTACAACCTCCATATTCTCGCGTACAATATTGTCAGGGAGAGAAAGAGAAACGGAATAATTGAAGCGGCCGTTACTCTGCCAGTCGATATCCTCACCCCATGTAGCATTGTAGGCACGTATTACGTGCTGCTGCATATAATCGGCGTCACCGCCTGACTGCATGGGAGTGTTGATGTCGTTCTCAAGTACGTAGACAGTGATACGGTTGGCCGCAGCCGGTGGCGTCTCATTTACGCAACCGCCTTCAACATCAATATCAAGACATGCGGTGGTATCATTCCACTTTGCAGAGACATTGAGGTCAACTTCAGCAGGACGGTCAAGGGCGAAATCAAAGAGATCGGTTAGGCCCTCAAGAACCAAAGGTACACCAACGGCTACACTACTTTCTTCAAGCTGAAGA